>CAZXIQ010000191.1:0-4072 GCA_964640785.1 uncultured Bacteroidaceae bacterium
ACGTGCCACCCATGTGAGCAGATATTTTAGTTGCATCAGACGTGTTGTTCCGCAAAATTTTTGCATGTTCAGTGTTGCTAATGCTCCGCCGTCGCGTCCGCGTGCGTACATCCCCGATACAAGGTTGCCGAGCGAGTAGACAACTGCATGGCGGGCGGGTGTAAGGCTGTCGCGACGTATTTCCATCGGTTGCAGCACGTGTGGGTGGTTGCCCATTATGTGGTCCACGCCTTGTGCAAGCAGCCATTCGGTCAATTTATACTGTTCTTTCGAGGGTACGTGGGTAAATTCGTTGCCCCAGTGTATGCAGACAACTATTGCGTCGGGGCGCATGCTGTGTGCTTTTTCAATGTCGCGTCTTATTGTCTCTTTGTCAATGAGATTCACCATGATGGGCGAGGGTACGGGAATTCCGTTTGTGCCGTATGTGTAGTTGAGCAGTGCTATGCGTATGCTGTTTTTTTCTATGATATACGGGTAACGTCTTTCGCGGTCTATGCTGTCGCGGTACACTCCGCAGTGTGCAATGTTCAGTGAGTCGAGTTTGTCGAGTGTGCGCAGAATGCCTCTTTTGCCCCTGTCGAGGCAGTGGTTGTTTGCAAGCAGCATAATGTCGAACCCTGCGTCTCGGGCAGCGTAGAGGAAACTGTCCGGGGCGCAAAAAAGAGGGTAGCCGCCGTAGGGCTTTCCGGCAATGGTTGTCTCGAGGTTTGCAACGGCAACGTCGGCCTTGCCAATGTACTCTTTAATGTGGCGATAGCAGGCCGAGTAGCTGTATGTGCCGTCGGACTGTCGCGCAGCGTTAAGCTGGCTTTCGTGCTGCATAAGGTCACCGGCAAAGAGCAGCTCTAATCGTGAAAAATGTTGTGCTACCGTTTGAGCCGCAATGTTTGTTGCGGCTGCAAACAGTAGCACTGATATCAGGGTACGAATTATTCGCAAAATATATTATTTGTATATTGTTTTTTTTGCGGCGAGCAGGGTATTTTGCATCAGCGATACTATGGTCATGGGGCCTACTCCGCCGGGTACAGGGGTAATGTAAGAGCATTTTGGCGCAACGTTGGGGTAGTCTACGTCGCCCATCAGTCGGAGTCCCGATTTTGTCTCGGTGGTGGGGACGCGGGTTGTGCCTACGTCGATGATTACTGCTCCCTCTTTAACCATATTCTCTTTTACAAAATGAGGTTGTCCTAATGCTGCGATGATAATATCTGCCTGACGACACTCCTCCTCGATGTTGGCTGTGCGGCTGTGGCAGATGGTTACTGTTGCATCGCCGGGTGTACCTTTTTGCAACATGAGGTTGGCAACGGGCTTGCCCACTATGTTGCTGCGGCCCAGCACTACACATTTCTTGCCTTTTGTATCTATGTTGTAACGGCGCAGAAGTTCCATTATTCCGTTGGGGGTTGCCGATAGGTAGCAGGGCAGTCCTATGGTCAGACGTCCGGCATTTATCGGGTGGAAGCCATCAACGTCCTTGCGATAGTCAATTGCCTCTATCACCTTCTGCTCGTCAATGTGTTTGGGCAAGGGAAGTTGCACGATGAATCCGTCTACATCTGCGTCGTTGTTCAGTTCTTCGACCTTTGCAAGCAGGGTCTCTTCGGTAATGTCATCCTCGTAACGTATGAGGGTGGATGTAAAGCCGCACTCTTCGCATGCGCGTACCTTGTGTGCAACGTATGTCTCGCTGCCGCCGTCGTGTCCCACGAGAATGGCTGCAAGATGGGGGCGTTTGCCACCATTAGCGATTATTTCATTAACTTCGGCGGCAATTTCTTTTTTTATCTCTGCCGCAATTGCTTTTCCGTCAATTATTTGCATGGTAATATGTTTTTTACTTTTTGAGCAAATATTTTTCGATTGTATTTTTCATGTTTGCGCCGCGTACATTCGCATCACGCTCGAGGATTGTGCCGTCGGGGCCTATGAGCATTATTGCGGGAATACCATTAACGCCATAAAGTTGTGTGGCGCATTTCTCGCTGTCGATTATCTGTGCCCATGTAACCTTTTCGGCCTCCATTGTGGGTTGCAGGTTCTTTAAGTCGTCCCAAACAAACACGCCAAGCACTGTAAGTCCTTTGTCCTTGTATAGGTTATGTACTTCGGCAAGGTTGGGAATTTCGCGTTTGCAGGGGGTACACCAGCTTGCCCACATGTCTACAAGTACGTAGTTGCCCTTGCCCACATAGTCCGAGAATTTTACGGGGTTGCCGGCAGGGTCTGTACCGTTGAAGTCTGTGTAGGGCCGGCCAACCTCGGTTGCCTTGCGGGCTTTCAGGCGATTAAGTTCTTTCTTTATAAATTCTTTCTCTTTGATGTCCTTGCCCAATCCCTCTAATGTGGCAATCTGGTCTTCGGCGTCGAGGCCGAAGTAAAGAGGCGAACCGAAGAGAACAACGCTTATTATGTCGTTGTTGTGCTTTGCAAACCATTCGGCCGACACTGCCTTTATATTCTCTTTGGCGATAGTGTCGCAAACAGCGTAAATGTCGCTTATTATCTTGTTGTTCTCTGTTCCGCCGGGGAGTGCTTTTGGGGTTGCAAAATCCATGGTAATATTGCCATTCTCAAGGATAAAGTCGCTGTAAGTTCTTGTGCCTTTTACTTGTACGTAGCAATATTTTGCGGTGTCTGCCGCACCCTCGAATGTAAATTTATTACCTTTGACTGTGTTTGTGGCTATTACTGTTCTTGTTAAATTCTCGATAATAACTACCTCCTTGCCGTTCAACGATGAGTCGGGCAAGAGGCCTGTTACTGTGTAGCTTGTTGGTGCGGGTGGGGTGCAGGCTGCGAAAAATGCTACTGTACCTATTGCCGCTGCTGTTAATTTCTTAAGTATTTTCATAGTCGTTATTATTTATCGGTTGTTATCTGCCGAAACGGGGCATTCCCGGCATTTTGCCGAACTTGCCACCGGCGACGGTCTTCATTGTCTTGCGTATCATTTCAAATTGTTTCATCAGACGATTAACCTCTTGAATATCAGTGCCGCTGCCACGCGCAATTCTTGCGCGACGCGATGCGTTTATAATGTCGGGGTTGGAGCGCTCGGCGGGTGTCATGGAGTAGATGATAGCTTCGACGCTCTTGAAGGCATTGTCGTCGATGTCCATGTCTTTTATGGCTTTTCCAACGCCGGGAATCATGCCCATGAGGTCTTTGATGTTACCCATTTTTTTAATCTGGGCAATCTGTGCCAGAAAATCGTTAAAGTCGAACTGATTCTTGGCAAGTTTGCGTTGCAGTTTTTTTGCCTCCTCTTCGTCGAACTGCTCTTGTGCGCGTTCTACGAGTGAAACGACGTCGCCCATGCCCAAGATGCGGTCGGCCATACGGTTGGGGTGGAACTGGTCGATGGCCTCCATCTTTTCGCCTGTACCGATGAACTTGATGGGCTTGTTTACGACTGTGCGTATCGAGAGTGCAGCACCACCGCGTGTGTCGCCGTCGAGCTTGGTAAGTATTACTCCGGTAAAGTCGAGACGGTCGTTAAACTCTTTTGCTGTGTTCACAGCATCCTGTCCGGTCATCGAGTCTACCACAAAAAGTGTTTCCGTGGGGTTTACAGCCTCTTTTATTGCGCTAATTTCCTGCATCATCGCCTCGTCTATTGCCAGACGTCCGGCGGTGTCTATGATTACAAGGTTGTAGTTATTTTGTTTTGCCTCCTTTATTGCGTTTAATGCAATTTGCACAGGGTTTTTCGAGTCGGGCTCGCTGTATACGGGTACTCCTATCTGTTCGCCGAGTACTTTCAACTGGTCGATGGCTGCGGGACGGTAGACGTCGCAGGCTACGAGCAACGGATTCCTGTTCTTCTTTTTCTTTAGGAATAGAGCAAGCTTTGACGAGAATGTTGTCTTACCCGAGCCTTGTAGTCCGGACATCAGCACCACTGCGGGGTGTCCTTCGTAGTTTATTTCGGCAGTCTCGCCACCCATCAAGGTGGTAAGTTCGTCGTGTACGAGTTTCACCATCAACTGTCCCGGCTGGATAGATGTAAGCACATTTTGGCCTATGGCTTTATTCTTTACCGTGTCGGTGAATGTTTTTGCTA
>CAZXIQ010000192.1:0-4062 GCA_964640785.1 uncultured Bacteroidaceae bacterium
ACAGCGTTTCCTTAAATATGTGACATTCGACACGGAGTCGGTCGATGATAATACGACTGTTCCCACGAGTGAGGGGCAATTTGTGTTTGCCCGTTACTTGGAAAATGAGTTGCGCGAAATGGGGCTTACCGAGATTACGCTTGATGATAAAGGGTATCTTTATGCCACGTTGCCTGCCAATTCCGACAAGGATGTTCCGGTTGTGGGCTTTATTTCGCACCTCGATACAAGTCCTGACATGAGCGGAAAGGATGTAAAGCCGCGTGTGGTGCAGTCGTATGCCGGTGGCGATATTGTGCTTTGTGCCGAAGATGATATTGTTCTTAAGGTTAGTGATTTTCCCGAAATTGAGGATTATAAGGGGCACGACCTTATTGTTACCGATGGGCATACTCTTTTAGGTGCCGACGATAAGGCCGGTATTGCCGAGATTATTTCGGCTGTGGCCTATTTGCAGGCGCACCCCGAAATTGAACATGGCAAGGTGAGGATTGCTTTTAATCCCGATGAAGAGATTGGTCGTGGTGCGCACAATTTCAATGTTCCGCTTTTTGGTTGCGATTGGGCGTATACGGTGGACGGCAGTTCCGAGGGCGAGCTTGAGTTTGAGAATTTCAATGCTGGAAGTGCGCTTTTTACCATACAAGGTCGCAATGTGCATCCGGGATATGCCAAGGGTAAGATGCTGAATGCTTTGCGTGTGGCATCATCCTTGGTTGAGAATATTCCTGCAAACGAGTCGCCCGAGCAGACTGATGGCTACGAGGGTTTCTATCATTTGATGAGCATTAATGGCGGTGTGGACAAGGCCGAGGTGTCTTATATTATACGCGACCACGATAAGGCGATTTTCGAGAGCCGTCTGAATTATATGAATGAGGTTGCTCGTAAGTTGAACGATATATATGGCGATGGAACTGTTACAGTAGAGGTTAAACGTCAATATTCGAACATGCGTGAGAAGATTGAGCCTATGATGCACATTATAGAGCTTGCACAGAATGCTATGTGCGAGGCGGGTGTTACTCCCCGAATTAAGCCCATTCGCGGCGGCACAGATGGTGCCCAGCTCTCTTTCATGGGGTTACCTTGTCCCAATATGTTTGCCGGAGGTATTAATTTCCACAGCCGTTACGAGTTTGTTTCGTTGCAGGTGATGGAAAAGGCAATGATGACAGTTGTGAAGATTATTGAGGGTGTGGCGCGTCGTGCCGAATAGTTGTCACAGATTTTTTACATGAATGGCCATCATATATGAATATCGGCTTTAGGCTCGTATTTGTATATGATGGTTTTGTTTTGTGCAAGTGAGGCTTGCACGTCTATGAGGCGTTGGTTGCTGCTGCCTCTGAAGTAGAGGCTTTCGTCTTTCAGTGATTCGATGAAACGTCCGTCTACAAGTACGTCTACTTGTTCCAGTAATCTTTTTTGTTGGGGGTTTTTTATTATTTCTTCGAAGGTGTAGCCTGTGTAGCACCAGATGTTTTTTGTGCTGCTTGCTTTTATTGCTTTGGCAAGTTCGCAGAATCCGTCGGGTTGGTACATGGGGTCGCCGCCGGTGAAAGTTACGTCGGCAAAGGGGTCGGCGAGTATTATATGCAGAATCTCTTCGGTGGACATATTTTTGCCGTTGTTTATGTCCCACGATTCGGGGTTGTGGCATCCGGGGCATTTGTTTATGCACCCGGCACAATAGATGGCGGTCCGGAGCCCCGGACCGTCAACTGTCGTGTCTTCTATGATTTCGAGTATGGATATCATTTTTAGAAACTGCTTCTTATTCGTGGGTTACACGGTCGTTAAGTTCGGCAAGTTTAGCCTGATTCCAACGGTCGGTTGTGCCGACAAGGTAGCCTGTTATGCGTTGCAACTTATCTATGCGGTTGCTGCCACATTTGGGGCAGTTTTCTATTGCAGGGTCGGCATTTTCGTAGCCGCAGTCGAGACAGCGGTTTCTGTTGTGGTTTACAGAGCCGTAACCTATGTTATAGGTGTCCATCATGTCTACAATGCGCATGACAGCCTCGGGGTTGTGTACCGCGTCACCGTCCATTTCTACGTAGAAGATGTGTCCGCCGCGTGTGAGGTCGTGGTAGGGGGCCTCTATTTCGGCTTTGTGGCGTGCGCTGCATTTGTAGTATACAGGTACGTGGTTCGAGTTTGTGTAGTACTCGCGGTCGGTAATACCTTGTAATATGCCGAATTTTTTGCGGTCGTTGCGTGTGAATTTTCCCGAAAGGCCTTCGGCTGGTGTTGCAAGCACACTGTAATTGTGCTGGTATTTGTCGGAGAATTCGTTTACTCGGTCGCGCATGTATGTGACGATTTTCAGTCCGAGTGCTTGCGACTCTTCCGACTCGCCATGATGCTTTCCTGTCAGTGCTACGAGACATTCGGCAAGGCCTATGAATCCTATTCCTAATGTTCCTTGGTTGATGACGGGTGCTATGTTGTCGTTTGGTTTCAGCTTGTCGCAGCCTATCCACAGTGCTGACATCAGCAGGGGGAATTGCTTTGCATAGGCTGTCTTTTGGAATTCCATGCGCTGATGTAGCTGGCGGGCTGTTATTTCGAGCATATTGTCGAGCTTGGCAAAGAAACATGCGATGCGTTGTTCTTTGTTTTCTATCTGCATGCACTCTATGGCGAGCCCTACGATGTTTATGGTAGAGAATGAGAGGTTTCCGCGTCCTATCGAGGTTTTGGGGCCGAAACGGTTCTCGAATACTCGTGTGCGACAGCCCATGGTTGCTACTTCGTGTATGTAGCGTTTGGGGTCGTTCTCGTTCCACTCGTCATTTTGGTTGAAGGTGGCGTCGAGGTTGAGGAAGTTGGGGAAGAAACGGCGTGCGGTGACTTTGCATGCAAGCTGATAGAGGTCGTAGTTCTTGTCCTCGGGTAGGTAGCTTACTCCGCGTTTTTTCTTCCATATTTGTATGGGGAAGATGGCTGTCTCGCCGTTGCCTACGCCGCGATAGGTGCTGTTGAGCAGTTCGCGTATAATGCAACGTCCTTCGGCCGATGTGTCGGTACCATAATTTATGGAACTGAAGACTACTTGGTTGCCTCCGCGTGAATGGATGGTGTTCATGTTGTGTATGAAGGCTTCCATTGATTGGTGTACGCGGGCTACGGTCTTGTTTATGGCGTGCTGGATAGCGCGTTCTTCGCCTTGCAGATTGTCGAGCGGACGTTGTATGTAGTCGTCGTGCTGCTTGTCGTATAGGTGTGAGTAGTCGGCATCGAATAGTTTTTCAAGGGATTGTAGCTCTTCGATGTAGCTGTTGCGAACGTAGGGCGCAAGGTAGAAGTCGAATGCGGGGATTGCTTGTCCGCCGTGCATTTCGTTTTGTGCAGTCTCCATTGATATGCAGCCGAGGATGCTGGCTGTTTCGATGCGCTTGGCGGGACGCGACTCGCCGTGACCGGCCGAAAAACCGTATGTGAGTATGCGGTCGAGGGGGTGCTGCACGCATGTCAGACTTTTTGTGGGGTAGTAGTCCTTGTCGTGTATGTGCAGGTAGTTGCCGCGCACAGCGTTGAGTGTCTCTTCGTCGAGTAGGTAGTCATCGACAAAAGGCTTTGTTGTTTCGCTCGAAAATTTCATCATCATGCCTGCCGGAGTGTCAGCGTTCATGTTGGCATTCTCGCGGGTGACGTCGTTCGATTTTATGTTGATGATTTCGAGGAAGATGTCGCGTGTCTTTGCTTTGCGCGCAATGCGACGCTGGTTGCGATAGGCTATATACTTTTGCGCAACATCTTTGCGGCTACTCTTCATTAATTCAAATTCGACCATGTCTTGTATGGCCTCGACCGTCATCTGTTCGTTACCTTTGAAGGCGATGCGGTCGGTTATCTGGTTTATAAGTTGCATGTCCTCGCCATTGTCGGTGTGAAGCATGGCTTTACGTATGGCGGTTGCAATCTTTTCTTCGTTAAAACCGACGATGCGCCCGTCGCGTTTTATGACTGTTTGTATCATTTGTATTGTTATATTTTTGTTGTACTATACAGTTTAATGTGCAAAATAGTTATTACACTCGCTTGTTTTGTGATGGC
>CAZXIQ010000193.1:0-4045 GCA_964640785.1 uncultured Bacteroidaceae bacterium
CAGTTTTAACATGATTGGAAATATTTATTTGTTAATACTTTTGCTATTATTTTACAGCAATTTTAACTATTATCTTCTTTAATTTCACGGGAGTTACAGCCGGAGCATGACCATCCTGTGGAAAGAATATGGTGAACATTGAACGTGTGACATTTACATAGTCGCGTGCCGATATTTCAAGCGGATAGAGTGTTACGTCATTCTCTTCGCTATACTCTCCCTCGGGAAGTTCGGCAAGAGGAATGTACCCCATCACTTCGTCGCCGCTTATGGGCACCTGTATGTCTATGTATTTCCTATGAACCTCAACAGGTATTTCTTCTTTTGTACGGGGCTGCGCCTCCATTACATTTGCAAAAATATCGTCACCCATTATTTCGTTGCGACCAAGAGGAAGGCTTGACAAGTCTGTATTTGTCAAAAATTCTATTGCTTTTGGAAAAAGTGGATTTAACGATGCATACTTATGCAAATTGTTCAATGTATCGAGTATCATATTTTTATGTTTTTATGGTTATCTTCTTTTTCTCTTTCTTGTTGTGGGTTTAGGCTGCTCTTTTACCTCGGGCTCGGCAGGTTTTATTTGCCCCATTATATATTCACATGTACGAATTACATTTCCGGTACTGTCCTTCACGACAAACATGCCGTGACGTTTACCTAACGAGAAGTTACCTTCGTATCTGAACCCATCTTTGTCCTCGGCAATTCCTTCGCCATGTTCAAGCCCGTCCACAAAGTTTCCGCGATATTTATTGCCATTTGAAAGCCGCAACATACCAAAACCGTTCATCTTGTCATTTGCCCAATTTCCCTCGTAAACGTCACCGTTTGCCCAGAAATATTTGCCTTCTCCGTCGCGTAAGCCGTTTTTCCAGTTTCCTTCATACACTGCGCCATTTTCGAGAATGGCCTTGCCGTAACCGTGCCTTACTCCATTGCGGAAACCTCCGTGATATTCGGCGCCATTAACACCTTTGTACGTACCTGTGCCGTTCCACTCACCATTTTTGTAATCACCTTCGTATATATCGCCATTGGCAAATTTATATATTCCCTTGCCATTGCGTACTCCTGCAACCCAATCGCCATCGTAAACATCGCCATTGGTGTAAGTATATATGCCCTTGCCGTGAATAAGGTCGTCGTGCCACGTACCTACATATTTGCTGTTATCGTTCCATTGAAGAGTACCGTTACCTTCGTGTTTGTCGTTTTTCCATTCGCCTATATACATTGCTCCGTTTGCCCACAAATATGTACCAAGGCCACTGCGCTTGTCCTCGAGCCATGCACCGGCATATTTGTCGCCATTGGGGTAATACATTGTTCCGTTGCCTTGCTGGAAATCATTCTCCCATTCGCCATCGTAACGACGCCCGTCCGAGAATTTATAAACTCCCTTGCCATGGTGACGGTCGTTTACAAAATCGCCTTCGTAAGACTCGCCGTCTTTAAAGGTGTAAACACCCTTTCCGTGACGTTTGCCCTTTACAAACGAACCTTCATAGAAGTCACCATTAGGATACACTATGCGACCTTTACCATGAGGTTTTTTTCCACGAGCTTCGCCGCTATATTTTGAACCGTCTTTCAGCGTAAACGACTTAATGTTGGTATTTGTCTTTTTCTTATTGGGGGTTGTTGTAACTGAATCTTTTTTAGAAAAAAGGGAGGTTAAAGGCGAAAAGCCCTCTTTGACAGCTTCAACGCCATCTTTCACGGCGTTAGAAAAATTATTTTGCCCAAGACCTGTTGTTACAAACGAGAATATCAGTAAAAAAAATATATATATCGTGCGTTTCATTTCAATAATCATTGTTTATAATTTGTGCTCCAATCTGTTATGAACGAGCTAAAATCAGTACAGGCAAGTATATTACATATTTACCTTTACCGTAAAGATAGCGAACGACGAATAGAAAAAAACAAATTTGGCAACCTTTTATTCCGAGCCGTATTCTATCTTCTACAAAGATAGGAATAAAGTTCGAAAATAACAAAAGAATTACGTTAAGTAGAGTTATAAGATATTTTTTACTGATACAGAAAAATTTAATGAAACTACACACCTGCAACGACCTCAATCATTCTTTCGGGTAACAGATATTTACAAGCGAGCAGCATAAATTCGTCACTTGTTGCCGTTCGCACAACATTCAGATAATTGTTCACCCCATCGAATGGTTCACCCGAAAGCCAAGTGTTTATAAACACATCGGCCTTGGCCATTACACTTTCGTATTCACGACAAAGTTCGCCAAGAGTACAGTTGCGCAATTTCATCATTTCCTCGGCCGAGACGGGCTCGGTATGCAAACGTCGCAGTTCATTATACACCTCGTCTATGAGCGGTTGAACATATTCATTTGCAGCCTCGGACGTTACCGTAAAAGCATTGCGATGGCCAAATGCAGTGAGGTCAGCCTCAATATGATAAGTATAACCGTTACGCTCGCGGACATTGGTCATGAGACGACTGCCGAAGAACCCGCCCAAAAGAACAGAAAGATATTTAAGGGCATAAAAATCGGGATGCGAAGAATCGACCAACATTGTACCAATTTTGATACCGCTCTGCATTGTATCGTCCACTTTTACATTCACACGTCCACACACAGGAGCATGTGGCGGGACATCGTTTATAGCCACTGACGACAAGGCTCCCCATTGTTCTTCTCCAAAAGAGCCACATAATTTTTCAACTGTACAATCATCGAATTTTCCCGATAAAAATATCGTACAATTTTTAGAGCCGTAAACTTTTTTGTAATATTCTTGCAAAAGATCGGTGGTTACAGCGTCGTAATCTTCGGCGCAAACTAATCGGCCCAATTTATGTTCACTACCCCACAGAGCCTTTTCAAAATGACGTTGGGCAACCACATCCACCTTGCGACTATTAACAAGAAAATGAGATTTGTTGGCCCTGCGTACTACATCAAGATTTTTTTGTGCGAATGCCGGATTCTTTACAATTTCCTCCAACATTTTCAACAATTCCGGTAAGTGACGACGCAATGTATAAAGCGTAATGTGATTACAATTTTGCGAAGAATAGGTCTCTATCCACGCTCCGCAAGAGTCAAGCTTACGCGATACAGCCGTAGCACTCAATGCTCTGCTGCCCTCACGCAACATTCTGTTGGTGAAAAGAGCCTGCAAAGGCCTATCCTGAACAGCATAGCCACCACAAAAAAGCAGGTCGAGCCTGACAACCTCATGTACTCCTTCATTTATCAGGAACAGAGGCACGCCGTTAGACAGTTGCACCTTTTGAGGCAACTTTATATTCTGCATATCCATTGCTTTTATTTCGGGAATATCACGTGCCATGCTGTTACTGTTATTCAGACGATTACTCCCAACAAAGACCTATTGAAGAGGCAAATTCCTTGGCACGCTCCAAGTCCTCGGGAGTATCAATGCCGATGGTCTCTATGTTTGTAACCCCAACTTTTATTTTGTAACCATTCTCGAGCCAACGCAACTGCTCCAAGCTCTCTACTTTCTCCAATGGTGTCTGCTGCAATGAGGTAATCTCTTTAAGCACATTCAAACGATAGGCATACACGCCCAAATGTTTATAAAAAATATGTTTATCGAGCCATTCAGACTGCTCTACTCCACGCAGATAGGGAACAACCGAGCGGCTGAAATACATTGCAAAATTGTCACTATCGAGTACCACTTTAGGAGAATTGGGATTACTGAGACGCTCCCATCCATCAGCCTGTTCAAAAGGTTTAACAAGTGTGGCAATATCTGTTCTTTCATCAGCGAAACAGGACATTAACGTCTCTATCTGTTTACGTTGTATAAAAGGTTCGTCACCCTGTACATTCACGACTACATCACAATCTATATTAAGCCTGCAACATGCGTCGAAACAACGTTCCGTACCATTTTTACAATCCTCTGATGTTATTATTGCTTTGCCACCAAACGAGGTCACGACATCTGCAATGCGCTTGTCATCGGTAGCAACATACAAGTCATCGAAACAATCCTTTACCTGTTCATAAACACGCTGTATGACTGTTTT
>CAZXIQ010000194.1:0-4024 GCA_964640785.1 uncultured Bacteroidaceae bacterium
GGCGTATAGCAGTTTTGCACCGTGAAGAATTACTGCGTTGTACTCTTGTGCTGTTCCGGGTAGGAATCCGGGGACGTCCACAAGGGTTACAAGAGGTATGTTGAAGGCGTCGCAGAAACGTACGAAACGTGCGCCTTTGCGTGATGCGTTGCAGTCGAGTACACCTGCATAGCGGCAAGGCTGGTTGGCTACTATACCTACCGATTTTCCATTCATGCGTGCAAAGCCGACGATAATGTTTTGTGCATAGTCGCGGTGTACTTCAAGAAACTCACCGTTGTCTACAATTTCGGCAATCACGCGGTACATGTCGTATGCCTGATTGGGGTTGTCGGGGATTATTTCGTTCAGCAGGTCGCTCTTGCGGTTGATGGGGTCGTCGCATGGTTGCTCGGGTGTCTTTTCTCTGTTGTTTTGTGGTATGTAACTCATTAGTTTACGTATGAGCATCATACCCTCTTCTTCGGTTGCTGCGGTAAAGTGTGTTACGCCCGACTTGCTTGCATGTACGCTTGCACCACCAAGCTCTTCTTGTGTCACCTGTTCGCCAAGAACGGTTTTTACAACTTTGGGGCCGGTAAGGAACATATATGATGTTCCTTCGGTCATCAGTGTAAAGTCTGTGAGGGCGGGAGAGTATACTGCTCCGCCGGCGCAAGGACCGAAAATGCCCGATATTTGTGGTATTACGCCCGATGCGAGAATGTTGCGTTCAAATATTTCGGCAAAGCCTGCAAGTGAGTTTATTCCCTCTTGTATGCGTGCGCCGCCACTGTCGTTGATTCCTATTACGGGCGCACCCATCTTCATGGCCATGTCCATTATTTTGCATATTTTCTGTGCCATTGTTTCGGATAGTGAACCGCCGAATACTGTAAAATCTTGTGCAAAGACATATACAAGGCGTCCGTCAATTGTTCCGCTACCTGTTACAATGCCGTCACCCAAAAAGTTTTTCTTTTCTTGACCAAAGTTTGTACAACGGTGTGTCACAAACATATCTGTTTCTTCGAAACTGCCTTTGTCGAGCAACATTTCTATGCGTTCGCGTGCAGTGTATTTGCCGCGTTCGTGTTGTTTTTCAATGGCTTTTTCTCCGCCGCCCAGACGCGCCTTGGCGCGTAGCTCGACGAGCTGTTTGATTTTTTCAAATTGTTTACTCATTGTCTTTCTTTTATTTATTTTTTCTCTTCGCACAACTCGGTAAGTACTCCCTGTGTAGTTTTGGGATGTAAGAATGCTATGTTCAACCCTTCGGCACCGTTCCTTGGAGCCTTGTCTATCGTGCGTACATTTTTCGTCTCACATTCGGCAAGTGCCTCTTTCACGCCGTCCTCAACCGCGTAGGCAATGTGGTGTATGCCCTGTCCGCGTGTCTCAAGGAATTTTGCTATTGTGCTATCGGGTGATGTAGGCTCAAGAAGTTCAATCTTTGTCTCGCCAACTTTCAGGAACGCTGTTCTTACTTTCTGCTCTTCAACAGTTTCAATGTTGTAGCATGTGAATCCAAGAACATTTTCATAGTACGGAAGAGCCTCTTCGATACTTGTTACGGCAATGCCGAGGTGTTCTATTTTTGATATTTTCATCTCTTTAATTTTTTTTGAATCGTGTTTTTTTATTCACGCTTCCGGTTATTAAAGTCTTTTGTTCTTAAAGTGTTGCGCAGGGTACAAATCTTTGCAACATCCTTATTCTGCAAATATAGATAAATATTTTTAAATATTACACCTTTTATCTTGTTTTGTGCAATTTGTGCAGTTGTTGATGTCTCTTTTTGAAAAAGTTTTTGAAATTATGTTTCTTTTCAGTGTCTGTCCTCGGGTTTTGTGGGGTCGTTTATTATGTTAAGCGGAACAAACTCAATGTAATCAAAATACATAGTTTCATCGTAATTACTTACGACTCTGAATCTTATTTTATGCTGATTTGAATCGAGATATTTTTTTGTTATAATTTTTCTTACACAACTTTCATGGTCTCTTGCCGGTTTTCCATCAAATCCACAAAATGTTACAGGGGCTTTCATCCACCCTCTCAAGCGCATGTTTTTATCATTTTCAACTCCATTGTCATACGTCTCGTAATCCGGTATGTACCCTGTCTGACTTTCTTTGGGGAACATTAGTGATATATCCAAGTAAGCTAAATTAAATGGCACTCCTTCAATTTTATCATCAATATATATTTGACAAAGTTTTTCCTGTATTGCTGACGAATGTGCCATTCGGACATTCTGATCCATGCCTATACGCACCTCATAAACACGTGGGGGCAGAGGGGGTAATACAAATTCAACATCGAAAAAATCATCAAGCTCAACAACATCGTAATTATAGGCTCTTACACCAATTGTATAGCGCATGGTTCCACTCTTGATATTTATTCTTTCACTGTAAACATTGGGGATAATATTTGTATAATACTCCGAACTACTTAACCTTACATTATTGCATGAAAGTTCGGGAATTATGCTTGCAGCATCAATTCTTATACGCTCGTTCAGAATGTTACCAAACATTTCATCCTCGTTATAAACGAGAATTTTATCTATTGGATGCAAAATACCGTTCGTAGCCATCTGGTCGAAACGAGCGTACTCGTCTTTTATTTTTATAAACTCGGTAAGAGGAATGACACGAACATTAAGGTGACAACGAAGGTTGGGGTTATAGGGTGTTTCACGTTTGCTGTAATTTATATATGTATCCATGCCCTCAGGTAGGCTCAAAGGTTTTACTACCTTCATCAGTGTACTCTGCATTGTCTCATAGTAATCGTAGCGGTCGTATATTGTTGGCATTACAATATCAAATTTATCATTTATGTCGTATGGTACAATTTTATTATGTGGTAATTCGCGAGGCACAAAGTGGTAGGCAATAAACTTGTAAAGTGCATTTTTAGGGCTGCGTGGATTCTCTTTATCTTCTGTGCCGTACCATTTTTCGGCAAAAGCTATAAGGTCGTTGAGCGAATAGATTCCATTCTCGTGGAATACATCGTCGGGCTCTAAAAAGGCAGTGTATTTATAGAATCGTGTCTTTGGCGCATAAGTAACCAATCCTATTAAATCATCTACAGATATATGCTCATCGGGATTGTAACTATCGTCATTGTCCAGTTTCAGTGAATCGCAGAACCCTGTGAGGTTCATTGCCTCTGTGAATAGTTTAAAAAATTGATAAGAGCCTATAAGTTCAGGTACATTTTTTTGCGATGGCGCAATAACTTTATCGACAAGATGAACAACGCCATTTTCAACATTATTGTCGCCATTTATTATTGCTGCACTGTTGTTAAGCATTATGTAATATCGTTCGCCTTTAACTATATAATTTACTCCCAATAAGCGGTAATTGAAATTGCGTTTGGGAAGCGAGCCTTCGCCCATTTCTGACATTCTTGTTGCAGTCTCAGTCACATGTGTACGGGCTATGACGTTAGCCATTGAGTCGCTGAGGTCTTCCATCAGTGGCGATGTTATTCCTGTGTTTATAAAATTCGGAGTATCTTTTGTTGCGTGGTAGATGCTATCCTGTTCTTGTAGGTATTTTTCCACTGCCTCGTTGTCGGGCAAGAAAAGTGTGTACTGTCCGTAGGTAGATAGCAACCCTAAAAGATTGGCTCGTTCGAGCATATTTATAAAATGTGAATACTTGTCGCTGCGGTTAAGCATGTAGTCGGCAACAGTCTCACCCGTGAAAGTGTAACGGTTGCTTTTGTCAATTTCGTCGGTACAGGCGACCATTGACAGGGCTATTGCGAGTATGCAAAGTATTCGTTTCATAAATTTTAGTGCTAAAATACAATGAATGTTTTATATTTCAAATTTCCCATCTTGTATTTTTGCCATTCGTGTCTCTTTTATTGACGAGGTTGGCTGAAAGATGGGTGTATTGTCTTGATTGTAAATATTGTATCCCCCCTATTGGTTAAATATTATTAAATAATGCACTTCTTTTATATATTAACGTGAGTTCGATATAAGAATTTTAATTTATTTTTAAATTAATCTTTTGAA
>CAZXIQ010000195.1:0-4005 GCA_964640785.1 uncultured Bacteroidaceae bacterium
AAGAAGTTAATGAGCAATGCGCCGTTGGCAACCGCACCGGGAATCCAACCATATACTGCGCACATATATATCATAAGGAGCACGAATGCCACGATGAAAGACATCATACCCTGATTGATAGACTCCTGACCGAGCGAAGGACCTACAATATCCTCTTGAACGATGCGCGCGGGAGCGGGCATTTTACCCGAACGAAGCACGTTTGCCAAGTCCTTTGTCTGCTCAATGGTGAAGTTACCTGTAATTTCGGAACGTCCGCCGGTAATTTCGCCATTTACGTTGGGTGCGCTGTATACACAACCGTCAAGCACGATGGCGATTGCACGACCTACGTTGTTCTTTGTGAGCTGTGCCCAACGACGTGCACCGTCGGTGTTCATTGACATTGTTACACAGGGACGGCCATATTGGTCGTATGTATCGGCAGCCGAAACAACCACGTCACCTTCGAGAGGTGCGCGACCGTTGCGCTGTGTGCTCTTGATAGCATAAAGCTCGTAGAAGAGGTTGGTAGTCTCGGCATCTACTGCGCGAACACCCCAATAGAGACGAAGGTCGCGAGGAAGTATTTTCTTAACCTCGGGGTTAGCCAACATAGTGTTTATGGCTGCTGTGTCTTTGTAGTGAGCATAGCCAACAACAGAACTACCTGTGTTTGCAAACTGAAGTACAGATGCAAGGGGGTGAAGTTTCTTTATCTCCTCGGCATTTGCATTAGCCGCGTCGGTTGCATTCTCGCTCTCAAGAGCAGCGGCAACATCCTCTGTCGATGCCTCTTTCTTCTCCTCTGCCGCAGCAGGCTCGGCTGTCTCGGCCTCGGCCTTTTCTGTTGCAGGAGCAGAAATAGCTGCAAGTTTCGCATCGGCAGCCTCTAACAAGGGAAGAATCTCTGAAGAGTTAAATGTCTCCCAGAATTCAAGGTTGGCAGAACCTTGCAACAGTTTACGCACACGCTCGGGCTCTTTCACACCGGGAAGCTCTATCATGATGCGACCCATAGAACCTTCGAGTGCCTGAATGTTGGGCTGAACAACGCCGAAACGGTCGATACGTGTACGAAGTACGTTGAATGAGTTGTCTATGGCTGCCTGAACCTCGTCGCGGATTACTTTTTCAACCTCAGCATCGGTAGAACGGGTGTTTACCTTGTCTTTCAACTGCTGCGTAGCAAAAAGAGTGGCAAGCGATGCCTCGGGAGCAAGAGTCTTGTACTCCTCAATGAATAGAGAAATAAAATCAGACTGGCTTGTCAGCGAACGTTTCTTTGCGTTTGCAATAGCGTCATTAAATGCTGCATCATCTTTGTGATCAGCCAATACTTTTACAACATCGGGAACGGAAACTTCCATAATGACGTTCATACCGCCTTTAAGGTCAAGTCCCAAGCCGATTTCCATGTCACGGCTCTGCTTCAATGTGTAAACTCCAAGCCAAACTTTCTCGTTGAGCATGGAATCCAAGTAATGTTGTTCTCCTTGAGGGTCTTTTGCCGCTTTACCCATGTGGTAACTCGTTACAAAAGAGAAAGAAAGATAGAACACGCACACCAATGTAAGCAGGAGCGCAAATACCTTTACAAATCCTTTGTTTTGCATTTTTATTAAAAATTTATTATTATTTTTTATTACTTTTCCCTTTAAAGTTTGCAAATATAGCTCATTTTTCCAAAATTCAAGAGCAGATTTTGAATTTTATTTGTTTACATGCGCTATTTATTGCAAAATATAACCCTTTGAGGCTGTTTTATTTCGAAAAAAAGAGTTTTCTGCATTTATTACGTGAAACTATTTCGACGCATCGAAAAGTCTTTTTTTCTCATCCTCGGTGAGGGAGGAATATCCGCTTTTTTTCAACTTTTCGAGTATCTTATCAACCTCGGCATTTTGTTCTTTTTTTTGTGCATTGTAGTCGTAGTCGTCGATACGTTTCCCCTTGAAAATATTCATTTTGGGTTTACGCGAACGCTTAATGCCATTTTTGCAGATGTTTACCGTAAAGTCCACAACCTTGTTGATGTAAGATGTGAGGTCGCGACCTTTATTAAGATAGTAGGCAAATGCCCAACCGGCAAATGCGCCGCCAAGATGAGCAAAAGAGCCGCCGGCGTTGTCCGAAGTTATCAGCAGCAAAGAGATTAGCACCGTTGCCACGGCAAGCGTCGAGAGCTTGACCTCGCCTATAAACAATAGATTTATTTTGTAATCGGGTACGCGCACTGCCGAGGCTGTCACAATGGCAAGCACCGCCGCCGAAGCGCCTACAAGATAGGCATAATCGCCCGAGGAGGTAAACATGGGGAATATATTATATGCAAGCATGAAAAAGAGACCGCCTGCAATTCCTCCAAGCAGATAGAGACCCACAAAATGGCGGGTGGAAAAGAACGAGAGGAATATTTTTCCGAACCAATAAAGCGCGAGCATATTCCACAAAATGTGCATAAGGCCGCCATGCAGGAACATATATGTCACCAACGACCAAGGCTGTCGTATGTAATCAGCAGGGACCGAGGGTAGCTCCATCCACATTTTCAGATAGAGCGCGGGAGAAGTTATATTAAACAGTGTCGCCACTACATCGAGCAGTGCAAACAAAATGTACACCGCTACATTAATATATATGAAACGACCGACGATATTTTCGGCCAAAAATCGTTTTTTTAAATCAGAAATTATACGGACCATCTATTTTACCTTTTTTACGCCAATAAAGAATAATCAAAAGACCGAAAATCATACCTCCGAGGTGGGCAAAATGTGCAACATTGTCGCCTACATTATTGCTGAGCCCCGTAAAGAGTTCTATTGCACCGAATATAAGTACAAAATATTTTGCTTTTATGGGGAAAGGGAAAGGAATCATAAACAGGCTCTCGTTGGGGAAAGTCATTGCAAAAGCAAGCAAAATACCATAAACGGCACCCGACGCACCCACCGTTGTCCACAGGTTAAGATATTCGACCATCGGGACAATAAGTCCGCCACCTAAATTCACCTGTGCATACTGGGATAAATTCATTACATAATAGATATATTGCACAAGTTCCTGCACAACACCTGCGCCGACACCTACCACAATATAAAAAAGCAGGAAACGCGAAGAGCCCCATACTCTTTCGAGCACACTGCCGAACACCCACAATGCATACATATTAAATAATATATGTGTAAATCCACCGTGCATGAACATATATGTCACCAACTGATAAAGGTGAAAGTCGGGCGCAAGAAAAAGGTGCAAGCCCAACAGATTATTAAGGTCCACACCCGACCTTTCAAAAGCCAAAAGTGCCAAAAACATCAACACATTTATGGCAATAAGATTTTTCGTAACAACCGGAATCTCTCTCATAAAAATTTATTAAATGTCGCGCAAAGGTAGATAAAATCCATTGTAATACCCCCATAATAAGGCTCTATTTATCAGTTTTTCTAAAAAAAACACATTTTTTTCATCTTTTATTTGCTTTATGTTGTTCTCTATAATATATTTGCGCATGCAAATTTTTATACAACTACCATAAAAACAAAAACATTGTATTATGAACAAAACAGAACTTGTAAACGCTATTGCAGAGAAGGCCGAAATAAGCAAGGCTGATGCAAAAAAGGCGTTGGATGCTTTTGTAAGCACAGTTACAGATGCACTTAAAGAGGGTGATAAGATTGCTCTTGTAGGTTTCGGTACATTCTCAGTTTCACAGAAAGCCGCTCGCAAAGGTGTGAACCCCGCAACAGGCGCAACTATTGAAATTGCAGCTAAGAATGTAGCTAAATTCAAACCCGGCGCAGAACTTGCCGAGGCTGTAAAATAATCACTCGAACAGAAAACAAAGGGGGCGGCTAAAATCACTTTTTAGTCGCCCCCTTTGTTATTCCTCTTTCGGCATTGCCTCCCAACATGCGCGAAGTTCACCCAATACCTGTTCGTAGTCATCCGGAGTGAATGTACCTTCGCCGTTCATCAAGATAGTATAGTCGATGCCGTCGAACGACTTCCCCACTC
>CAZXIQ010000196.1:0-3998 GCA_964640785.1 uncultured Bacteroidaceae bacterium
CAACAGAACCTGTAATTGTATGTATTTCGGCCTTTATGTTATTTTCGTCAAAATATTTCTGCAACACATTGGGGTAGGATGTTGCTATGCGCTTACCGTTAAAATATTCGAGCCCCTCGTATTCATCGGTCTTGGGGATTGCAAGCGAAATGCGACAACCGCCGAACCCTAATTTTTTGAGTACATCAACCTCGTAGCCACGCTCGGCAACCTCGTTGTAACCTACAATTCCAAGGTCGGCAGCACCCATGGCTACCGTTTGGGGAATATCGTCGTCGCGCAGAAACAGTATCTCCACGGGAAAATCGGCTGCACGCATGAGAAATTTTCTTTTTTCCTCTTTGATGGTAACACCCGCATCGCGCAAAAGCTCCATGCTTTGCTCGTTCAATCGACCTTTTGTCTGTATTGCAATTCTCAACATAGTTATATTTTTATTATTTTATTATCAAACAAAAGAGCCTACCCTACATAAAAGGTAAGCTCTTAATTATATCTGTATAAACAGGCACACCGCACTTACCCTGCACATTGTGTGAGAGAATGATGATGATGGCGATGATGTACAGCCTGCATAAGCATATATTTTTCTTTTTTAAAGTTTAACAGCGCAAAGTTAATTGTTTCAATTAAATTATGCAAATATTCGCGGAATTGTTTTCCACTGAGAAACAATCTTTAATAAAGTTTATATTTCACTTGTCTGTTTTTTTCTTTGTACCACTTGCGTGCCGGGAGCAACATCTTCCATCAGCCAAATGTTGGCACCAATAACAGCATCCTTGCCTATGGTTACACGACCAAGAATAGTGGAGTTGCTATAAACAATAACATTATCCTCGAGAATTGGGTGACGGGGTATTCCTTTGATAGGATTACCATTTTCGTCCACGGGGAAACTTTTAGCACCGAGCGTAACACC
Organism: uncultured Bacteroidaceae bacterium; assembly: GCA_964640785.1. GTDB lineage: Bacteria > Bacteroidota > Bacteroidia > Bacteroidales > Bacteroidaceae > HGM04593. Next base: position 923 of record CAZXIQ010000196.1, read on the forward strand.
CTGATAGAGTTTCACATGGTCGCCTATGATACACGTTTCGCCTATCACAATTCCCGTTCCATGGTCGATGGTAAAATAGTCGCCTATCTGCGCACCGGGGTGTATGTCAATACCTGTTTCACTATGAGCAAGTTCAGAAACGATACGAGGGATGAGCGGAACTCCTATCTCTATGAGTTTATGCGCTATGCGGTAATTTCCAATGGCCTTTATCGCCGGATAACAGCTTATAACCTCGCCATAGCTTTTGGCCGCAGGGTCACCATCGTATGTTGCAGCAACATCCATCAACAGCCGACGACGAAGCTCGGGAAGGAATTCCACAAATTCAAGAGCCATACTCTTGGCCATTTTCCGTCGCTCGGACTTTCCCTCAACATCGGCAAAGCATATTCCGGCATGTATCTGCTCGGAAAGAAGGTCATACACCTTTGCCACGCTTAGTCCTGTTCTATATTCGAGTGTATTATCATCTTTGATGGGCTCGCCAAAATATCCGGGAAAAACTATTGAGCGTACAAGCTCGACAACCTCGGCAAGCACTCGCCCCGAAGGCATAGGCTCACCATCGTGCTGACATTCGGCAAGTAAATTGCCAAAATTACACTCGGTCAATGCTTTTACTGTTGCAGGCAACACCTGCGCTATATTTTTCTTGTTCATAGTATTCTCATTTAGAAGCTGTTTAAATTTTATTGCAACAAATTATTGTCATCAATCGAAAAGGTCGGTCGAGAGGTAACGTTCGCCACCGTCGGGCAAGAGTACCACTATGTTCTTTTTCTCGCAACCTCCGCGACGAATAACCTTGGCTGCTGCGTGCAGAGCAGCTCCTGAAGAGAACCCCACAAGCACTCCCTCGGTCGATGCAAGTACCTTTGCTGCCGCCATTGCCTCGTCATCATCGACGCACACAACCTCGTCCACTACCGAGGGGTCGTATATTTTAGGAACAAAGCCTGCGCCGATACCTTGAATCTTGTGTGCCCCCTTCTGACCACCCGACAGCACCGGAGAGGCTGAAGGCTCTACCGCAACCACCCTGACAGCAGGGTTAAGTTCTTTCAAGCGTCGGGCTGTGCCGCTTATCGTGCCACCCGTACCGACACAAGCTACGAAAATATCAACATTGCCATCTGTGTCGCGCCAAATTTCATCGGCTGTTGTACGATAGTGCGCCTCGGCGTTGGCACTGTTTTCAAACTGTTGCAAGATGACAGCCCCGTCGATAGAGGCACAAAGTTCCTGTGCCTTGGCTATTGAGCCTGCCATTCCTTCGCTGCCCGGAGTAAGCACCAACTGCGCGCCGTATGCCTTGAGCAGGCTCATGCGTTCGCGGCTCATCGTCTCGGGCATTGTCAGTACAAGTTTGTAGCCGCGTGTGGAACAGACAAAAGCAAGCCCAACACCGGTATTTCCGCTTGTAGGCTCGACAATGGTAGCTCCGGGACGCAATATCCCGCGTTTTTCGGCGTCGAGTACCATAAAGAGTGCCGCTCTATCCTTTACGCTGCCGGCCGGATTGAAATATTCCAGTTTCACCACAGGAGCAACATGCAACCCCTCGGCCGCCGCGTAACGATTGGCCCTCAAAAGAGGAGTGTTTCCTATAAGGTCGGTTATAATATCTGCTATTTTCATCATATTGCGGGTATTTGTTTCAATTCGTTATACAGGCGCTGCACCGGCAATCCCATGACATTAAAATAGGAACCTTCGATATTTTCCATGCCTATGTAACCTATCCACTCTTGTGCACCGTATGCACCGGCCTTGTCCATAGGTTTGTATTTTGTAACATAATGTTCTATCTCGTCGTCGGTAAGCATGGCAAAAGCCACATTCGAGCAGGCCGTAAAGCTGCGTTGCACGGTGGAGGTGGTTATTGTAACACCTGTAAACACTTTATGTGTTTTTCCGGACATGTTACGCAACATACGACGCGCCTCGGCGGCATCGACCGGCTTTCCCAACGCCTTGCCGTCGAGCCACACTATCGTGTCGGCGGTAATCACAAGCTCATTGTCACTCATTTGCGAACGATAAGCATCGGCCTTTTTCTTGGAGATAAAAAGCGGAATATCACCACCCTGCAATTCCACAGGGAAACTCTCGTCCACATCGGGCAACGTACGCACCTCAAAAGAGACATCTAACCCCGACATCAGTTCACGACGACGAGGCGAAGCTGAGGCTAAAATTATGTTATAATTTTTAAGATTGTCAAGCATTATTATATTTATTTACCAGCCAAAGGCATTAGCCTCGTCCATCCATTTATCTTGGGCACGCATTATCTGTTCTATTACTTCGCGACCGCACCCCTCGCCACCCTTTATAGGTGATATATACTTTGCAATACCTTTAATATCAACTGCTGCGTCGGCAGGACAACAAGGTAGTCCGCACATCTGCATTACTTCGTAATCGGGAATATCGTCACCCATGTACATAACCTCTTCGGGTGAAAGTTCATACATATAAAGAAACTCCTCAAACACATCTTTTTTTACTGATGCGCCCAGATAAACGTCAGTAATTCCGAGCCCGCGATAGCGCACCTTGACAGCCTCGGTACGTGCACCTGTAATAATAGCCACACGATAGCCGGCCTTCACAGCAAGTTGCAACGCATAACCATCCTTTATATTCACTGTGCGCATAGGCTCACCTGACGGATGCATGGGAATAGTCTCTTTGCTGAGAACACCGTCCACGTCAAACACCAATGCCTTTATTTTTGTCAAGTCGTAGTTTATCATTATTCTCCTGTTTTTTTGCTTATATATTTGCTCACAAGGTCGTAAACATCACGATGAACACCGTCGAGCATCGCACGTTGCCTCGAAAGAATCTCTCTATCGCCACGAGCCGCCGGGCCTGTCTGTGCATCGGCCGGCGCAAGATGATGCAATTTTGCAGCAGTCTCGTCTATCAGTGGCAACATTGTCTCAAATGGCAATCCTTGTTTTTCGAGCAGTTCGGCCGACAAGCTATACATTGCATTTGTAAAGTTGCAGGCAAATACAGCCGCAATATGCAGATAGGCGCGCTGCTTGCTTGTGGCACGGCAGAC
>CAZXIQ010000197.1:0-3996 GCA_964640785.1 uncultured Bacteroidaceae bacterium
AGTGGCCGACTGTACTTACAATGTGAATATGATGCTGCCTTTGATTGCTGAGGCTGAAAAAAATGGTGTTGAAGTAGTTCTTTTTCCTGAATTGGGAATTACGTCGTATAGTTGTGGCGATCTTTTTCTGCAACCGACTATTTTAAAAGGTGCCGAGGATGCTCTTTCTATGTTGCTTGATTCGACAAAAAATTGTGAGTCGATTATTATTGCGGGAATGCCTGTTGTGTATAATTGTGCCATTCTCGATTGCGCAGTTGTTTTGTGGCGCGGTGACATTATGGGTGTTGTTCCCAAAAAATATATTTCCAATCATCATGGATGTTGCGAGAAACGGTGGTTCGTCTCGTCAAAATCTTTGCCCGAGGGTGCCAAGGTAATATTGTGTAACAGGACGGTGAATATATGTAAATATCAACTGTTTCGTACACAGGATTTTACATTTGCCATAGAATTTGGGGAAGATTTTAATGCGCCTGTTTCTCCAAGCTGTGTGCTTGCCGCAAAGGGTGCCGAGGTTATATTTGTGCCTGCGGCTGTTTGTGAGACTGCCGGTGGGTATAATTTCCTTAAAGAGTTGTGCAAGCAGCAAAGTGCGCGTTCTATAAGCGGGTGTGTATATGCGAGCTGTGGATATGGCGAGTCGTCGGGTGATACGGTTTTTGCAGGCAATGCTATTATTGCCGAGAATGGTAGAATCATAGAAAAAAGCAAGCGGTTCTCTATTGACAGTCGGCTTGTAATTTCGGAGATTGATGTTGAGAAATTGCGTTTCCGTCGTATGTGTGACACCTCTTTTGGCGAGACAGGCGAAGAGTTTCAAAAAACAGATGTTTGTGAAATTTTTATAGATAAAAAAACAAAGCCTCTTGCTCGATTGCTGCGTAAGATTAATCCTGCGCCCTTTATTCCTTGCGAGCGTGAGCTGTCGGAGCAGTGTCGCGAGATTTTCAATATTCAAGCAGCCGGGCTTGCCAAGCGTATTGAACATACGCATGCTGCTACCTGTGTGATAGGAATATCGGGTGGTCTCGACTCGACGCTCGCCCTGCTTGTCACTGTCGAGGCTTTTGATTTATTGAAAAAGAGTCATAAAGATATTGTGGCTGTAACAATGCCGGGGTTCGGTACTACCGACCGCACTTATAGCAATGCAATAGAGCTTATGAGAAGTCTTGGTACGACTATACGTGAAATTTCAATAAAAGAGGCCTGCATACAACATTTCAAGGATATTGGTCACGATGTGGACAAACATGATGTTACGTATGAAAATTCACAAGCTCGTGAACGTACACAGATTCTTATGGATATTGCCAATCAAACGAACGGGCTTGTTGTGGGTACGGGCGACCTGTCGGAATTGGCTCTTGGGTGGGCAACATACAATGGCGACCATATGAGCATGTACGGAGTAAATGCCTCTGTTCCAAAAACGCTTATAAAGCATATTGTAAGGCAGATAGCCGAGAATTGTGGCAACGGGACTGTACGCACTACCCTGCTTGATATTGTAGATACTCCAATCTCTCCCGAGCTTATTCCTGCGGACGACAATGGTAATATAAAGCAAAAGACCGAGGACCTTGTTGGGCCTTATGAATTGCACGATTTTTTTCTGTATCATATAATGTGTAACGGCTATGCTCCGGCAAAGGTGGTCTATCTTGCTTTGCAGGCCTTTGATGGTGTATATGACGAATGTGTGATAAAAAAATGGCTCACTACATTCTGTCGTCGTTTTTTTGCCCAGCAATTTAAACGTTCGTGTATGCCCGATGGTCCCAAGGTTGGAAGCTGCAGCCTTAGTCCCCGAGGCGATTGGAAGATGCCAACAGATGCGTGTAGTGCATTGTGGCTGGCCGAGTGTGATGCTCTTTAATGCCTTTTTAGTGTAATAGCATGGTTTTTAGCGACAAAATGACACGTAAACTGTCATTTTGTCGCTAAAAACCATGCTGGCTCGTTATTTGTTCATACTCCATTGAAAGGAGATTAAAAATATGGACTTCAACAAATTTACAATTAAAGCGCAAGAAACTGTGCAAGCGGCAATAAGCCGAGTGCAGTCGTTGGGACAACAGGCAATAGAGCCTGTACATATCCTCGACGCAATTATGAGTGTGGGCGAACAGGTTGCAATGTTTCTTCTGCATAAAACAGGAGCAAATGTTCAACGCATAAAGGAGCAGGTGGAAAAGACGGAGAGGAGTCTGCCGAAAGTTTCGGGTGGTGAGCCTTATCTTAGTCGCGAAAGTAACGAGGTTTTGACAAAGGCTGTTGATTATGCCAAACAGCAAGGCGATGAATATGTTTCGTTGGAACCTCTCTTTCTTGCTTTGCTTACGGTGAATAGCAGTGCGTCGAAAATTCTTAAAGATGCAGGTGTTGGTGAAAAAGAGCTTAAAGCTGCTATTTTAGAACTGCGTAAGGGTGAAAAGGTTACGTCGCAGGCTGCCGAAGAGAGCTATCAATCGCTCAGCAAATATGCAATAAATCTGAATGAGGCTGCTCGCAATGGGAAGCTTGACCCTGTCATCGGGCGTGATGAAGAGATTCGTCGCATATTGCAGATTTTAAGCAGACGTACGAAAAATAACCCTATACTCATTGGTGAGCCGGGAACCGGAAAGACGGCTATTGTCGAGGGCCTTGCCCATCGTATTGTACGTGGCGATATTCCCGAAAATCTCAGGGATAAGCAGATATATTCGCTTGACATGGGCGCGCTTGTTGCCGGTGCAAAGTATAAAGGTGAGTTTGAAGAGCGTTTGAAAGCCGTCGTCAATGAGGTTCTTAAATCCGATGGGAATATAATACTGTTTATTGACGAAATACACACTCTTGTCGGTGCAGGCAAAAGTGAAGGTGCAATGGATGCTGCCAATATTTTAAAGCCTGCCCTTGCGCGTGGTGAATTGCGTGCGATAGGTGCTACTACTCTCGATGAGTATCAGAAGTATTTCGAAAAGGATAAAGCTCTTGAACGTCGTTTCCAGTCGGTGCTTGTAAATGAGCCTGATAAGATGAGTACAATATCTATACTTCGTGGACTTAAAGAGCGTTACGAAAGTCATCATAAGGTGGGTATACAGGATGATGCCCTAATTGCTGCTGTTAATTTGAGTGACAGGTATATAACCGAACGTTTCTTGCCCGATAAGGCTATTGACCTTATAGACGAGGCGGCGGCAAAGCTGCGCATGGAGCGTAATTCGCTGCCCGAAGAGCTTGATGAAATTTCGCGTCACATTAAGCAGTTGGAAATTGAACGAGAGGCCATTAAACGCGAAAAAGATGAGGGTAAGCTTAAATTGTTGAGCGAAGAGATTGCAGAGTTTAAAGAAAAAGAGAAAAATAAACGTGCAAAGTGGCAGCATGAAAAAGAGCTTGCCAATCAAATTCAAAATGATAAACGACAGATTGAAGAGCTTAAGCAGCGTGCCGATAAGGCTGAACGTGAGGGAAATTATGGTCTCGTAGCCGAGATTCGTTACGGTAAACTAAAAGAACTTAATGACAGAATTGCTGCGACGGAGAAGTTGCTCCACGAAACTCAAGGTGGAGATGCTATGATAAAAGAGGTGGTCACAGCCGAGGATATTGCTGATGTTGTGTCGCGTTGGACGGGTATCCCTGTGAGCAAGATGATGCAAAGTGAGAGTATGAAATTGCTGACGCTCGAAGATGAACTTCACAAACGTGTGATAGGGCAAGATGAGGCTATTGCCGCTGTGAGCGATGCTGTTCGTCGCAGTCGTGCCGGCCTTCAAGACCCTAAACGTCCTATTGGCTCGTTTATTTTTCTGGGTACAACCGGAGTGGGAAAAACGGAATTGGCCAAGGCTCTTGCTGCCTATCTGTTCAACGATGACTCGATGATGACGCGAATTGACATGAGCGAGTATCAAGAGAAATTTTCTGTCTCGCGTTTGATTGGTGCGCCTCCGGGGTACGTGGGTTACGATGAGGGTGGACAATTAACCGAGGCTGTAA
>CAZXIQ010000198.1:0-3991 GCA_964640785.1 uncultured Bacteroidaceae bacterium
TCGCGCAACGCGCGGGTTGCGAACAGCAAGCATTGTCAACGTACCGCTAAACACTGCGCTCAAACATTCTCGCACAATGGCCCTTAAACCTGCTCGGTGGCTCATTGTGATTCAGACAGTGCCGAAGATTAAAATTACTTTTGCTATAACGGTTGCCAATGGTAATTCTAAAAAAACAACCGGCAGCGGAAGTTGTACCGCCAACAAAAACCTTACCAACTTAACGATAACAGAACAGAATTAAAAACGGAGTAACCTTTATAAAAGGTTACTCCGTTTTTAATTCTGTAAAGCAAATAATTAGTTCTTTTCGAAAGGAGCCACAGAAACATAGCTCTTATCGTTCTTACCACGTTTAAAGGTTACAATACCGTCTACCAAAGCGTAGAGAGTGTGATCGCTACCCATACCGATGTTATCACCGGGATAGTGTACTGTACCACGCTGGCGCACGATGATATTACCGGCTTTGCATACCTGGCCACCCCAAATCTTCACACCGAGTCTTTGACTTGCAGACTCGCGACCGTTCTTTGAACTACCAACACCTTTCTTATGTGCCATAATACTTAGAATTTAAAATTAACCGATAATTTCTTTTACTACAAGTTCTGTAAACTGCTGACGGTGACCGTTGAGTTTACGATAGCCTTTGCGACGACGTTTGTGGAACACCAAAACCTTATCACCTTTAACCAATGCAGGGTCAATAATACGGGTTGTAACGATGTTCTGACCGTCTTTAGACTTACGAACGATTTTCTGCTCACGAACGTTGCCAATATAGCAAACAACTTTTGCGCCGTCGATAGTAGGAGCACCTACTGTTACAGCACCTTCTTTATCCAACAACAACACGCGGTCGAATTCCACTGTTGTGTCATTTTGAGCACCTTTGATGTGGTGCACGAACAACTTTTTGCCGGCCTCGGCCTTGAACTGCTGTCCGTTAATCTCAACAATTGCGTACATTTATTTTTCGCTTTTATTGTGAATTCCGCGAGGTGCACACTCACCGCGAGCATGACTTCTTCTACCCCTACGGACTAAATCGGGTGCAAAGGTAGGCAATATTTTTCTATTAAAGAAACTTTTAACACACTTTTTTCGCCACTTTGCAGCCTTTATAGTGTAAAAAAAAGCCGTATGTGCCACACTCAATATGGCACATACGGCTTACAGATATTATTCTATCAATTCTCTTTTTCTTCAGGCATCTGCTCTACAATCACAGTTGCCGTATCGCTCTTTTTCTTTGCTAAATACTCGGGAAGATTCAGACCCGCCATGTCGAACAGTTCGGACAAAGGAGGCACGCTCTTCATAAGCCCCGAAACAAAGTTTGCAGTAGAACCTTTGCCATCTGCCCCGTTTGAGCCATTGTCCCAAACAGTAACTTGGTCAATCTTGATACCTTTAACTGCCTCAACCTGAATTCTAACAAGTTCGGGGAGTTTCTCAAGCAACAGCAGCATATAAGCCTTGTTTGCATCGCCACCTGCCGACTGCACCATCTTTTCGTAACCGGCTGCCTGTTTTGTAAGAATCTCATAAAGACCCTTCGCCTCGGCCTCCATCTTGGCAAATATAGCATCGGCCTCACCTTTTGCATTCACGCGTTTCTGCTCGGCCTCGGCCTCGGCTGCAATAATAAGACGCTGTTTCTCTATCTCTTGAGGAATGATAACATTGGCAACCTCGGTACTGCGTTCACGCTCGGCACGTGCAAGTTCGGCATCACGCTCGGCAGCATAGGCCTCTTCAAGTGCGCGCGCTTGCTGAACCTTTTCGGCTGCACTTGCTTTACGCTGCGCCTCGGCCTCTTTCTCGCGACGATAAGCCTCGGAATTGGCAATCTCAACCTTAGCCTCATTCTCGCCCTTTACAGCCTGAGCATTAGCCTCGGCCGTGCGAATACGAGTTTCGCGAACCGCCTCGGCTTTACCAATCTCACCCACTTTCTCTTGCTCGGCAACACGAACTTTCGCTTCGTTGATGGCACGTGCGGCAGCCTCGCGTCCGAGAGCCTCAATATAACCCGATTCGTCCTTTATATCAGTTACGTTTACATTTATCAGACGCAGACCAATCTTTTTAAGCTCTACCTCGACGTTTGCCGAAATATTTTCGAGGAACTTATCACGGTCGTTGTTCAATTCCTCGATGCTCATTGTGGCAATTACAAGACGCAACTGACCAAAAAGAATATCACGGACAAGTTCCTGAATCTGTGCAGGTGTAAGCCCCAACAGACGCTCGGCAGCCGCTGTCATATACTCGGGGTCGGTAGAGATACCTACGGTAAAACGGCTGGGCACATCGACACGAATGTTCTGACGGCTCAAAGCATTTGTAAGATTCGCATCAATCGATATAGGAATAAGGCTCAAATAGGCATAATCCTCAATAACCGGCCACACAAAAGCACCGCCACCATGCACACACTTGGCCGAGCTTTTTCCTTTGCTGCCATATATGACAAGAATCTTGTCCGACGGACAACGGCGATAACGATTTATAAGCGCCATTATCACAAACACCACAAATACTACACTTGCAATAATCAAATACATAACATATTACTTTAGATTGTTAATAATTCATTTTAAAAGAAGAGTACCTTATTTTTTACTCACAAGTACTACCCCGTTTATTACATCCTCTACAACCACCACTGCGCCCGAAGGAATATTTTCGGGAGAATCGGTAATTGCATCAAACTCACGTGCAGCACCATTCAAAGAGATTTGAATTTTACCCTTTCCGCCACGCGACGCAGGAATGCGCAGATACACATCGGCAATCTTGCCAACACAAGCCTCGGCACCCACTGCACTATTGCTTTCGAGCTTCATTATATTCTTGTATATATACAGAAAAACTGCTATAAACAAAAGGCCGAACAGCATTGCCACTATCAACAGCCACGTATCGCTGTCGATATATGGACGGAATGTAACACCTGACCAGCCGAAACCAACAAAAAAGTTTACAAGATTCTTTAATGTGAAGAGGTCGGCAAGAGTACTTGCATCAAGCCCATCGGAAACATCAACATCGACATCGGCATCCACGTCGCCACCGCCGATAATGGATAATAATAACTGTATAACCATCACAAGGCTGCCGCCTATCGCACAACCCCAAAATATCTGCATCAAACGAGGCAGCTCGCCATAGGTCTGTAACAAAGCATCCATACTAAAAATATATTATATAACAAATTTAACCAAAGGAAAGCACTTTGCCCCGCAACGGAGACAGAAAAGCACCACCTTGTCGCAAATTTAGGAAAATAGCAATATAAATACAAATTTTGCAATTCAAAAATATAGCAATGCCGTACAAAAAAATAAATTTGTACGGCATTGCTATATTTCACTTACAGAAGTGCCTTAAATTCACTTTGCCGACAGATACCGTTCGGCCTCGAGTGCAGCCTTGCAACCGCTTGCAGCGGCAGTAATTGCCTGACGATAGTGCGGGTCGGCAACGTCGCCGGCCACAAAGACGCCGGGAACAAGGGTGCGCACACCACTCTCGTCGCGAGGGATAAAATAACCTGTCTCGTCTGTCGATAGATATTTTTTGAAAATATCGGAATTGGGTTTATGACCTATTGCAAGGAAAAAGCCGTTTACGGGCAGGTCGTAACGTGTCTCGTCGGGCTCACCCATACGCTTTACAAGATGCACACCCTCGACACGATTCTCGCCATAAAGTCCAAGAGTATTGTGTTCGAAAAGCACCTCTATTTTGGGATTATTCATAGTGCGCTCCTGCATTGCCTTCGATGCACGCAGGAAAGGCTTGCGGACTATGAGATACACCTTGTCGGCAAGCGATGCAAGATAGTTGGCCTCTTCACAGGCTGTATCGCCACCGCCGACCACTGCCACAACTTTTTTACGATAGAAAAAGCCATCGCATGTGGCACACGCACTGACGCCCATACCCGAATATTTTGTTTCGTCGGCAATGCCCAGATATT
>CAZXIQ010000199.1:0-3984 GCA_964640785.1 uncultured Bacteroidaceae bacterium
GCACCCTTTCCTTTGCAAAGGACTATTCTGATAAATTGCTTGCAATAGATGTAAACCTCAACACCACGGAAATGCTTGACGTAACGTGGGGGTTGTTTGCAAAATATTTCAAGCCCGAGGAGGTGAATATCCGTCAAGAGCTTGTTGATACTTATTGGAAAGTTAATGCTTAAGATATAATGATTTCATTTCAATATAATAAAACGTCGCTGCAACTGCTCGAAAAGCAACTGAAAGTACGTCAGCGTACTCTCCCAATCATCAAGAACAAGGAGAGTGCATTGCGTGTCGAGGTGAAAAGGTGTAAGGGAGAAATGGTTGCGCATGACGAGGAGTATGCACGGCTGATGGATAGCTACAAGGCTCTGTTTGCTCTGTGGAACGACTTTGATGCCTCTCTTGTGAAGACAGGAGAATTTGTGATTGGCAAGCAAAAGGTTGCCGGCGTTAAGGTTCCCGTGCTCGAAAATATTGAATTTTTGGTGGCTCCTTACAGTCTGTTCAATTCTCCAAAATGGTACGCCGATGGTATCGAACTGTTGAAACAAATGGCGATGACTGCAATTCAACGCGAATTGCTCGATAAAAAATTGAGACTTCTTGAAAAGGCTCGTAAAAAGACGACTCAAAAGGTTAATCTTTTCGAGAAAGTGCAGATTCCGGGCTATCAGGATGCGATACGTAAAATCAAGCGATTTATGGAGGACGAAGAGAATCTCTCCAAGTCTTCGCAGAAGATTCTGAAGTCGCTTCTCGAACAAAGAGAGGAGGAGGCCGTATGATTAGTAAGATGAATAAGCTGACCTTGTTGGTCTACCACAAGGAATATGAGGCGTTTCTCAATAAGTTGCGTGACGCCGGAGTGGTGCATGTTACCGAGAAAAAGAAAGGTGCAGCCGACTCGCCCGAACTTCAAGAGCTCTTGTCGCAATATAATAAATGTGACAGAGTGGTGAAACGTTTGCAAACTGTTGCTCCCCAAAATAGTTCTGTGGCCGAATCTTTTGAGAATAGTGAGGTGATGATTGAAAGGTGCGAAGAACTTTTCAAGCGTCAGGAGCAGTTGGCACAAGAGAAACAATCGGTTGAGAAGGATGTTGCCGTAATGAAAAATTGGGGTAACTTCGACAAAGGGCTGATACAAAAATTGTCAGATGCGGGTTATGTGGTAAACTTCTTCCAAACTTCTGTCAAGGGATTCAATGAACAATGGACAGAATTTTACAATGCGATTATTGTAAAGAATATCTCTTCGAAGATATTTTTTGTCACAATTACCCGTAAGGATGAGTTTGTTGATATTGAGGCCGAGCCTGCACGCCTGCCTTCTTTGTCGCTTACCGAGCTTGATGCCAAACTTGCGGATGTAAAGGCTGAAACTATTACATGTAACGACCAGCTTACAAGTTGTGCCGAGGAGTATTTGCCTGCATTGCGTGCCTATGCGGCAAATTTGCAGCAGTGTATGGAATTTTCCAAGGTGATGCTCGATGGCGAAAAGGTTTCGGGCGACAAGTTGTTGTTGCTCGAAGGCTGGGTGCCCGAAAAGGATAAGGTTGCTTTGGAGGCAATGTTGAAGGACGAGCCTGTTTTTTATGAACTTGCAAAGCCCACGCCCGAGGATGATGTGCCTATAAAGTTCAATAATAATGGTTTCTTCAGAATGTTCGAACCTATTTGCGAACTTTACATGCTGCCTAAATATAACGAGCTTGACCTGACTCCTTTCTTTGCGCCGTTTTATATGATTTTCTTCGGTCTTTGTCTTGGAGACATGGGTTATGGATTGGTAATGTCGTTGGTGGCATTGGGATTGATTCTTTCGAAGAAGGTCAGTGGCTCAATGCGTGGATATGTGAATCTTGTCCTTACTTTGGGCTTGTCTACCGTTGTTTGCGGCTCGCTGACGGGTACTTTCTTTGGGTTCAACCTTTACGAGTGGAATTTGCCTTTTATGGACTGGTGGCGCGATAATGTATCGTTCTCGGCGATGAACCCCGAGACGGGAAAATTGAGCGACCCGAATCCTGCACTTTTCAACCTTTCGTTGATTCTTGGCGGTATACAGATTTTCTACGGTATGATAATCAAGGTGGTAAATACCTCTATACAGGTTGGGTTCAAATACGCTCTTGCTACGTTGGGGTGGATTATCATTTTGCTGACAGCAGTAGTCTCTATGCTTGTTCCGGCAATTCCTGTAACTGTTACATATGTGCTGTATGGAATTGGTGCAGTGGGTGTGTTCCTGCTTAATTCTCCCGGAAAGAATCCCTTGCTTAACATAGGTCTTGGTGTTTGGGATACATATAATATGGCAACCGGCCTGTTGGGCGATATTCTTTCCTATGTTCGATTGTTCGCTTTGGGGCTTTCGGGAGGTATCTTGGCTATGGTATTCAACAGTCTTGCTACGGGTATGAGCCCCGACAATGCTATTATGGGTCCCATTGTGACAGTGCTGATATTTGTTATCGGCCACTTTATAAATATGTTCATGAATGTTCTTGGTGCATTGGTGCATCCTATGCGTCTTACATTTGTGGAGTTTTTCAAAAATTCGGGTTACGAAGGTGGAGGAAAAGCCTATCGACCCTTTAAAAAATAAAAAGAATAAAATAATAATAACTTAAAAATCTAATTACAATTATGATGACGATGAATTTATTGGTGGCTTACATTGGTATTGCTTTGATGGTAGGACTTGCCGGTATTGGTAGTGCATACGGTGTAACTATTGTGGGTAATGCGGCACTTGGAGCTTACAAGAAGAATGAGGGTGCGTTTGGTAGCTTTATTGTATTGACAGCGTTGCCCGGTACTCAGGGTCTGTATGGCTTTGCCGGTTACTACATGTTCCAGAGTATGTTTAATGTGCTTACTCCTGACATTAACGCTATTCAGGCTGCGGCTATCCTTGGCTCGGGTATTGCTCTTGGTGTTGTAGGTTTGTTCTCCGCTATTCGTCAGGGACAGGTTTGTGCCAATGGTGTTGTTGCAATAGGTCAGGGCTACGACGTTACAGGTAAGACTCTTGTGCTTGCTGTGTTCCCCGAATTGTATGCTATTGTGGCTCTTGCTGCAACATATTTGATGGGTAGTGCGGTTGCTGCTTAATTAAAACATTATAGTTTTTTCTTAAACTCGGGGTGTGGTTTTGTTATTGAAACTGCATCCTGAGTTTCTTTTTGTAAATAATTTGTTGGTTATAAATGGAAATATTTAATAAAAATTACCTCTTTTGTAACTGAAGAAAAATAATTCATGAATAGCGGAACTATCGTATTTTCAATTACATAGTCGCAAAATTTTATTATTTGAAAAAAAGATGCTATATTTGCACGCAAAATAGAGAGAGGGGCAACTCTTTCCCTATTTATTGTTTTTAGGAACGGGGCAATTCGAGCGTGAGTTGTCCGTGATTTTTAATTTATATATTGAAGATGAAAAATAATTTGTTGTCTCCCGATTATTTGTTTGAAATAAGCTGGGAGGTTTGTAACAAGGTGGGCGGAATTTATACAGTTGTTTCGACAAAAGCCCGTACCTTGGCAACACAAGAGGGGATTGAGGCTGTTTACATAGGTCCTGATTTGTGGGCCGGGAAAGAAAATCCGCTTTTCAAAGAAGATAAAAGAATGTGGAAAGGCTGGGTGAAAAAAGCAGCCGAGGAGGGTATAAATGTTCGTTGCGGATATTGGGAAATTCCCGGACGCCCGAAAGTTGTACTTGTCGATTTTAAACCCTACTTCGAGAAGAAAGAGGAACTTTATGCTGAACTTTGGGACGATTTTAAAGTAGATTCGTTGCATGGTTACGGAGATTACGATGATTCTATGATGTTCGGCTACGCAGCCGGTCGCCTTATCGAAAGTTTTTATAATTTCTATTTAAATAAGGATAGCAAGGTGGTTGTTCAGGCCCATGAGTGGCAGACAGGCTATGCGGCTCTTTATGTGAAAAAGAATCTGCCTCAGGCCGGTA
>CAZXIQ010000200.1:0-3960 GCA_964640785.1 uncultured Bacteroidaceae bacterium
ACTTATATCAGGGAAAGGCTCCAATCGGAGTCAACCTAAATCAGGAAATGACAGGGCACCTCAAAATTAAAATTTTGACATGCCCCCTATAAAACGCGTGTATAAAAACGAAATTTCAAGTATGCTCACCGCATTCCTATCACATACTTGACAAGAAAAAATCAATGCAGAATTTTGTATAACAACTCACGCATAATTTCACCATCGGGAACAACAACAGCATCGCCACCCTTCGACCTTGCATCTGCCAAACGAATCTCGTGCAAAATCTCCATCACATGCACAGCCCTGTAATTTTTCATCGCCGTTATATAATCGCCGACACCCCACACAGACTTGAGACCCAAGAAAGCAGCAACCCCTCTTTCGCTCTTGTCGGGAGCATAATAAGCCATCATCAAGTTTGAGAAAAATCCGAACAAAACAGACAACGTAAGTTGTATAGGATTCTTCTTGGGATTATTAGCAAAATACTTTATAATTTTATTCGCCTTGTACACATCCCTATTGACCAACGCACTCTGCAACTCAAAATTATTAAACTCTTTGCTGATACCAATATTCTCCTCGACCATTTCGGCAGTAATCATCGTACTGTCGCCGTGAAGAGCCAGCAACAATTTATCAACCTCACCCACCAAACGGTTCAAATCGGCACCGACAGCCTCACAAATCATACCCACAGTCTTTGAGTCGGCCACCACCCCCTTGCCCCGCAAATAATTATTCACAAAAGCCGGAAGTTGGTCATCCCTCACCTTTTTAAACTCAACAACCACCCCCACCCGCTCAAGCTCGGCAGCAATCTTTTTTCTCTTGTCCAACGAACCGTTTTTATGAGCAAAAACAAGAACAGTCGTCGGCTGAGGATGCCTCAGATAAGCCGACAAAGCATCGTGATTTTTAAGGTGTTGCGCCTCCTTGACAATAATAACCTGACGTTCGGCCATCATAGGGAAACTCCTTGCCGCATTGACTATTGCATCCATCGTAGTGTCCAGTCCATAAAAAACAGTCTGGTTGAACCCACGCTCCTCCTCGGGAAGAGCATGCTCAGCAATATATTCAGTGAGACGGTCAATATAAAAAGACTCCTCGCCCATAAAATAGTAGATAGGATGATATTTCCCCTTTTTCAACTCCGAAAAAACCGAATCAAACGTATGCTTAGCCATAAAATCATTAAAATAAACTATGCAAAATCCAAAAATACAGTAACTTTGCACAAACAGAATACCCTGCAAATATACAAAATGTTAAGATTAAACCTACCCTCATACGACACAAAAATTATAACAGAAAACGGCAAACCCCGTATTTTCGACATACTACGCAAGACATACGTGGCACTCACGCCCGAAGAATGGGTACGCCAACACTTTATACACTACCTTGTATCAACCAAAGAGTACCCCGCCTCACTGATGGCCAATGAAACAACAATAAATCTTAACAAAATAAAGTTAAGATGCGACACCGTAGTATACGACAACAACCTGCAACCAAGAGCCATCATCGAATACAAAGCTCCACACGTAACAATCACAAAAAACACATTTTCACAGATAGCAAGATACAACCTTGTTCTCAAAGTAGACTATTTAATTGTAAGTAACGGACTTAAGCACTATTGTTGCAAAATGGACTACACAGCAAACAGCTACACATTTTTGCAAGAAATACCCGATTATCAGACAATAATCATAAAATAACAAAAAAAAGCAAATATTATTCACAAAAAAGGTGCAGAATTAATATAAAATTAATACCTTTGCCACTACGTGGCATAAGCAAATAAAAAAAGCAAAATAATCATTAACCAATTTTTTATTTATGAAAAGACTACTACTCATGTTGTTGTTAGTCGCTGTCGTACTACTACCCGGTGCAGCACAACAACGCACAGCAGCAGAGGCCGAGGCCATAGCCAAAGCTTTCATGCAAAACAACGGTTATGACTTCAACATAACCAAGTCTCCAAAAATCAACAAAGTACGTACCGAGAAAGCAGGAGAAATCACCCCCTACTTCATCTTCAACGACACACAAAAAGGTGGTTTTGTCATTGTCGGTGGTCAGGAAGGAATGAGCGACATTCTCGCCTATTCAATCGACGAATGTTTCGACACTGACGACACCCCCCCCGCAGCACAAATGTGGCTTGACATATATGCAAAATCAGCAATCAAAGCCGCCGACTACCCCGAGCAATCAAAAGCCGAAAAAAGAGCGGCAGCAAAATCTTTCAAAAAGAGTGATTTTGCATTGCGCAACAACGTAGCCCCCCTACTCGGCGAAATCAAGTACAACCAAGGCAGCCCATACAACATCCTCTGCCCCCAATTGACAGAAGTAACCATCTCAGGCGGCTCAAAAAGTGTAAAGACAAGCCGCGCCGTTACAGGTTGTACCCAAACAGCCCAAGCAATGCTCATGCGCTATTGGAAATACCCTGCACGTCCCAAAGGCAGCAAGACATACACTTTTGACTACGAAAGTGAAATAAACAAAGACAACGGCACTGAAAAAACATCTAAATACACACTAAGCATAGACTTCGACAAAGAGCCTCCCTACGATTGGGACAACATGCTTCCTCGTTACGAAAGTGTAACCCGTACAAGCGACGCAGCACTTAAGGCAAAACAAGACACCGCCATTGCACGTCTGATGCTACACTGCGGTATATCAAACGGTGCAGGCTACGGCCTTGGTGGAACAGGAGCAGGTCTCTACATTGAAGAGATGATAAAATATTTTGGTTACGCCAACGACTACATCAGCGACTCGTACGGAAACTACAAAGATAAAGGCGACGAGGCCTACCGTGCAATGCTCGCCGACGAGCTCAGTCAGGGACGTCCCATTTGGGCAGCCGGTTCCGAGCCCTCAGGCGGTGCTCACTGCTACATTATAGACGGTTTTGACCTCAACGCACTCTTCCATTTCAACCTCGGCTGGAACGGTAGCAGCAACGGTTACTACGAAGTAGCACCTGTGCCCCAAGCACCCTATGGACACGGAATGTGGTTCCACAGACACATTCACCCCGAAGGTCGTCTGACCCCCACAGAACCCACACGTCGCGTTGTTCTCGAAACAGCATACGGCGATTGCAATGAGCAAGCAGCAAACATCAAAAGTGCTTGGAATGCCCTTGACACAAACAACAAATTCGGCGAGAGCATGATATGTATTGCAACAGCCGACACCGAGGACGACGCAGAAAGCTACCTTCCCGGTCTTAGCGCAGTACAAGGTGTTCTTATTGACCGTTGCGACACACTCACAGGCCGCATTTCACAAACAGCAATGACAAAAGCATACGAATCACGCGTATTGACAGTAGCTCCCGCACTCATCGACATTGATGCAATGTACACATCGGACAGCACAATGGCGGTAAACGTATCTACACAATTCTCTTACGACCACGCCGATGCTGATTTCCGCATAGCATTTGTTTACACCGAAAACAGTGTTAAAATAGACGGAACAACATACAACAACATTGCACGAGGTTCATACCCCGGCGGTAAAGAGGGTTACAAAGATTGTCTGCCCGCAACAATAGAGTACGACAAAGAATACATTTACGAAAATGAAATACCTATTCCCGCGTCAATCACAAACACAAACAATGCAACACTTATTGCGATGCTTATTGACGGAAAGACAGGCTCAATCGTAAATGCCAACACTCTCGACCTCAAGCAGGTAAATACATGGAGAGCCAACCAGAGACCCGCTTTCTTCAACGAAGGCAAACTTCTTGGCGACTCAACAACAATAACAGTATACGACTTTGACGAGGAGAAGAGCCGCATGGCATTCCCCATAAGAATCAACAATCCTTGGTACGAGAAAATGCCCGTAGAGATTACAGCCGAGGCTGTCAAACTTGCCGAGAATGTTACTTTCGAAATAAAAGACAGTAAAGGTGACGGCGAAGGAACAAAT
>CAZXIQ010000201.1:0-3941 GCA_964640785.1 uncultured Bacteroidaceae bacterium
AAGTTCTCACCACGTAATTTTTATTCAAAAAGCGCCACTTTTGGCATCATTACCACAAAACTTATGTTTCTATTGGGACAAGGGAAGTCTCACGAAGAAATATCAGAACTTTTGAGCACCCCCCTTGCCGGAGAATTCACACGACAATAAAGTATAATTTACATCACCTTTAATTGTCCATCAAGCATGTAAAGAGCATCAACATTATTTTCAGCAGCCACAAAAGCAGCTATTAACTCTTCTGTTTCTGCCTCGACTTTCAACTGTTTATTTGCGAATTTTTTTAAAAAATCAACCGTAGCACACTCATTACGCTCCTCGGCAATAGTGGTAATTACATATAACAGTTTTGATATTTTCCTTTCATGCTCAAGCTTGTGTTCAAACATTTCCAATACCGACTCCCATTCTGTCGGAACACCATCAATGGGATATAAATAAACTCTATTATTAATTGAATTTAAATAATCAATCAAAATTTTAGCATCCATCAACTCTTTTTGGTGCTGCGCATAAAACCAATCAGCCACAACTTTCAGGGATTTTGAACTTGCATTCACCGACATTGACAAAAAAAGATACGCCGACCACAACTCTGTGTTTATCTGGGCATTAATAGCATCGTTAAGATTAGTTTCCATTGTGCATAATTTTAATTAAACATTTTTCTAATAATAAACTATGCAAATATATAACACAGGCACACACAGGTAAAAGTAATGTTTTGTTCGCAGCGCTCTTATTTTGCGTTTTTTAACGAGCCAAAAACTCTTTTTTACAGAATGTTGAAAAAAATTCATCACATAAGTTTGTTCTATGAAAAAAAATAAAACTTATGAGTGCTTGTATAGATGATTTTTTTAAAAGACGCCGCTCTTTTTATCGCTTGAACAGAGAGATTGCAGTTAGAGAAGAGGACATTGAGAATGCAGTACGTTTCACAGTTATGCACACACCCTCGGCATTCAATTCCCAGTCGTCACGTTTGGTTCTGCTTTTTGGTGAATCGCACGAAAGATTTTGGAATATAGTTTGCGAAAAAATTTCACAAATTATTCCACACAATGCGTTTGAAAAAAGCAGAAAAAAAATAGAGACGAGTTTTGCCAATGGCTACGGGACAGTGCTTTTCTTTGAAGACAAACACATTATTGAGGAGCTTAAAAATAAATTCCCGCTTTATTCAGCCGCCTTTCCCATTTATTCCGAACACACCTCGGCAATGCATCAAATTGTATTGTGGTTATTGTTGAGCGACATTCATCTTGGCGCCTCGTTGCAACACTACGGAGAATTGGTGGAAGAGGAGGTGAAAAGAGCTTTTTCTTTGCCCGACTCGTGGCATCTTGTGGCACAAATGCCTTTTGGAAATCCACTTGACACCCCGGACGAAAAAAGTGTTCAGCCTCTCGAAGAGCGTGTAATGGTATTTTAATAATGAGGGTGTGCCAACATTGACGCGCCCTCGGTTACACCTTAGCAAAAAAATAAAAATACATGCTGTTTCAATATAAAAACTTCTTTTAGAAATTTAAAGAGTTTCTTAAGCAATCTATGAGTTTTTTTCTTTATCTTCGCCAAAATAAAGTAATTAACAATATGTTGGCAGATATTATAGCAAAAGACTTAGGTATTAGCGCAAAGCAGGTCAGAAATACAGTGGAACTGTTGATGGACGGAGCAACGGTTCCTTTTATTGCAAGATACAGGAAAGAGGCAACCGGCTCACTCGATGAAGTTGCAATAGGCAACATAAAAGAATTGCACGAAAAATACAGCGAGCTTCAACGACGCAAAGAGACAATAATTGCAACAATAGAAGAGCTGGGCAAACTCACAGAAGAGCTGAAGAGGCGCATTGCAAATTGTTTCGACTCAACAGAATTGGAAGACATTTACCTTCCTTACCGTCCCAAACGCCGTACACGCGCCACAATTGCCCGCGAACGTGGGCTTGAACCGCTTGCCGATGTTATTTTTGCTCAACAAAAAAGAGAAATAGCCACCATTGCCGAGAATTTTATAAATGACGAGGTTGGCACAGTTGAAGAGGCTGTTGCCGGCGCATGCGACATTATAGCCGAGCGCGTATCGGAGGATGAATATGCACGCAACGTTGTGCGCCGTTCCTTTGGGCGTTACGGAGTAATAAAATCAAAAATCATCAAAGGAAAAGAGGCTGAAGGCATTAAATATTCCGATTATTACGAGGCCTCGGCACAAGTTGCACGTGTATCGTCGCACAGGTTGCTTGCCATGATGCGTGGCGAAGAAGAGGGCATTCTGCGACTATCCATTTCAGTAGAACCGGAGTATATTTTGGAACAACTGTCGCGCCATTTTATCAAACGAAACTCAACGACACGCCAATATATGGTTACTGCCATAGAAGATGGATACAAAAGATTGCTTGAACCCTCTATTGAGAATGAGACAAAGAATTCAGCAAAAGAGCGTGCCGACGACGAGGCTATTGGAGTATTTGCCGAAAATCTTCGTCAGTTGTTGCTGTCGGCGCCACTGGGAGAGAAACGTGTTCTTGCCATAGACCCCGGCTTTCGCACAGGATGCAAGGTGGTGATACTCGACTCACAAGGCAACCTTGTCACTCACTCCGTCATATATCCTCACCCGCCACACAACGACCGCGAGAGTGCGGCCGACAGCATAAGTAAATGGGTAAAAGAATATAATATTCAAGCATTTGCAATAGGCAACGGAACAGCCGGACGCGAAACAGAACAATTCATACGCCAATTAGGCCTGCCGCCTCAGATTTTTGTTGTAAACGAAGATGGAGCATCGGTCTATTCAGCATCGGCAGTGGCACGCGAAGAATTTCCCGACGAAGATGTTACTGTGCGCGGAGCCGTATCAATAGGACGCAGATTGATAGACCCACTGTCGGAACTTGTAAAAATAGAACCTCGTTCAATAGGGGTGGGGCAGTATCAGCATAGTGTAGACCAAACAAAATTGAAAGAAAAGCTCGACACAGTTGTCGAAAGCTGTGTGAACATGGTAGGTGTAAACGTAAACACTGCAACAAAGCAGATACTGACACATATTTCGGGCTTGGGACCGGCACTTGCAGCAAACATTGTTAATTATCGTGCCGCAAACGGAAACTTCCGCTCGCGCAAAGAGTTGCTGAAAGTACCACGTCTTGGGAATAAAGCATTTGAGCAATCGGCAGGCTTCTTGCGAGTGCTCAACGGCACAGAATCGCTTGACGCAACTGCCGTACACCCCGAATCGTATGGCATTGTCGCAAAAATGGCAAAAGAGAGCGGCGTTACAATAGACGAATTTGTTGCCAACATAGAGGTGCGGTCCAAAGTAGATATAAAAAACTACATTACCGACAGCGTAGGCCTTCCCACCCTGACAGATATAATGGATGCTTTAAACAAGCGTGGCCTTGACCCGCGCGAACAAGCCACGGAATTCTCTTTCGACGCATCGGTTCACGAAATAGCAGACTTAAAAACAGGGATGATACTTCCGGGAATCGTCAGCAACATAACTGCTTTCGGAGCCTTTGTAAACATAGGCGTGCATCAGGACGGACTTGTACACATTTCGCAACTTACAAATAAGTTTGTAAGCTCACCTGCCGATGTTGTAAAATTGGGACAACAAGTTACGGTAAAGGTAATTGACGTGGATATTAACCGCAAGAGAATAAGTCTTACAATGAAAGATATATAATCAGCGCAAAGCTGTGAAGATAATCGTGTATCATATTCATTCTCAATGCTATTATAATAAACTGTTTTTATGGATGAAAGGGAATTGATTAAAAACAATGGGGCGTTCTTCAAGCATATACAATACAACGAAAATGCTCCAAACGTCATAAAATGCGAATATAATTTACTATTATACTGCTATTCCGGCAATGCTGTTGTTGAAATAAATTACAAAAAATACAACATTAC
>CAZXIQ010000202.1:0-3831 GCA_964640785.1 uncultured Bacteroidaceae bacterium
GTTTATGCTGCGCAATATGATTTCCTTTTCTTGGCTTATTACTGAGGTTACGTTTGTGACTATTCCTATGTCGTCGTGTCCCACTATGCGCAGATTGACTGCAAAAAGTGTTTTTCCGTTTTTGTCTTTGTCGCTCCAGCGTGCCTCAATTACACGCCATGGGTAGCGTTCGCGCAATGTGCGTGCATTGCTGCAATCTTTGCGGTGTATGGATATTCCTCCGTTTATAGTGACGAATCCGAATATTTCGTCGCCAAAGATGGGGGTGCAGCATTTTGCAAATTTGTAATCGACGCCTTTGAGGTTTCTTTCGATGACGAGTATGTCGGACGAGCCGTTTTTCTCTACGTCATTTTGCAATGTGTAGTCCTGTGCGCTGTGTATGGTGTCGCTGGTTGCATTGTCGGCTGCAAGCATCTCTTGGTAGCGTTGCAGCACGTCTGTAACGTCTATAAAACCGTCGGCAACCTGTTGATAGAATTCGCTCAGTCGTTTGAATCCCATTTTTCGGATGAGACGGTCCATTTGCCGCTCGTCGAATTCTATCTTGTGGTTTTTGAATTTGCGTTCAATGGTCTCGCGAGCAATGGCAGCTTGTCGTGCGCCGAGGTCTTTTAGGGCTTGTCTTATTTTTGCTCGTGCGCGCGATGTTTTTACTATCTTGAGCCATGCTTGCTTGGGTGTCTGGCTGTTTGATGTTACTATTTCTACTTGGTCGCCGTTGTTGAGTGTGTGTTTCAATGGTACGTTGCGTCCGTTTACGAGTGCTCCTGTGCAACGGCTGCCGACGCCTGTGTGTATGCAGAAGGCAAAGTCGAGAATGGTGGCTCCTTTGGGCAGATGAAAAAGGTCGCCTTTGGGGGTAAATACAAAGATGTCGTCTTTGTATAGTTCCATCTTGAATTTGTTGTCCGATACATCTTCTTCGGATATGTGTTCAAGGGTGTCGCGTATGGAGGCAAGCAGTGTGTCGAGCCCTTTCTCGCTTTTTATTCCTTTGTATCGCCAATGGGCTGCAAGTCCATGCTCGGCAATGGTGTCCATCCTTTCGGTACGTATTTGTACTTCGACCCAACGTCCTTCGGGGCCCATGACCGTTGTGTGCAACGATTCGTAACCATTGCTCTTGGGTACCGAAAGCCAGTCGCGCAGTCGATGGAGGTTGGGGGTGTAGAGGTCGGTGACAAGGGAGTAGACTTGCCAACATTCGCTTTTTTCGTTTGCAAGTTCACTGTCGATGATTATTCGTATGGCAAAAATGTCGTATATCCCCTCGAATGGGCGTTTCTGACGTTTCATTTTTTGCCAGATGGAGTGTATTGATTTTGTCCTTCCTTTTATGCGGTACTTTATGTGTGGATTGCCGTGTAGCGATTTTTCTATGGGGGCTATGAAGTTTGCCATGTAATCTTCGCGCGAGGCGGCTGTCTCTTCGAGTTTGTGGCTGAGCTCGGTGTAAATTTCGGGCTCGGTGTATTTTATGACAAGGTCTTCAAGCTCGGACTTTAGTTTGTAAAAGCCGAGTTTGTGGGCGAGTGGTGCGTAGAGTTGTGATGCTTCGTGTGCTACTTGCAGACGTGCCTCTTTGTTGTCGCTGTCGGCAATGTGACGCATGAGCACCAGACGTTCGGCTATCATTATAAGTATGATGCGCATGTCGTTGGCGAGCGATAGCAGCAGATTGCGAAAATTTTCGCTCTCCACTGTGGGGCTTTTTGCGTGTAACGAGTTTATCTGCGCAAGGCTTTTTAGGATGTTTGTTACGTTGTCTCCGAATTTTTCTGAGACCTCTTGCATGGTTATTGCTCCCGACAACATGCAACGGTTAAGCAGTATGCTAAGGGTTATTTCGCGTCGGTAACCAATTTCTTTGCCGACAAGGTAGACTGTGTGAAGGTCGAGCAGTATGGGGTTGAGACCGAATTTGTCTCTCGTGATTTTTTTCTCGGCAACGGCTTTGTCGAGGTGTGGCTTTATGTATAGGTAGTCGTTTGCTGTAACTTTCTCTTCTACATTTGTTTGTAGTTTGCGCCACAGGGCGAGAAGTTCTTTCTTCTCATTGTGTGTAAGAATTATTGATTCGGACATTGCTTTACCGTTTTATTTCTTATCTTTTTACGAATATAGTGCAAATGAACGAGGCACAAATTTGTTTGTAGGTTGTTCCACCGTGAATGTAGCCTATTTTCGTATTGTTTACAATACAAAGGTAATTTTTCTTCTTATAAAAGATGTATATTTTTATGAAGTTTTTAGAATTTTATTTTTATTTTTGCGGTAAACAGCGAACATTCACTGAAAATATATAAAAGTGTGCTTTATTATATATTGCTTGTTTGTTTCTTTTCTTTGTGGAAAATACTTTTTGCGCTGTTTTTTGTTGTTTAATGAACGATGAATATGTGAAACTTAAATAATACAACTATGATAAGCAAAGCTGACCAGACGTTACTTAAGAAAAAGGGTATTTCGGAACAGAAAGTTGCCGAGCAGTTAAGGAATTTTGTTACAGGTTTCCCGTTTCTGAAGATTGAGGCGGCGGCCTCTGTCGAACATGGTATTCTTGTTCCTTCCAAAGACGAGGTTGATACTTATCTTGCTTTGTGGGACGAGTATTGCAAGGCCGGGCACGATATTTTGAAGTTTGTTCCGGCCTCGGGTGCTGCCAGCCGTATGTTTAAGGATTTATTCTCTTTCCTTAGCGGTGAGTATGACGAGCCGACGACCGATTTTGAGAAGAATTTTTTCAATAACATAGAAAAGTTTGCATTCTACGAAGAGCTTGACGATGTTTGTGTAAAGAATAGTTCGGCTACTATAAAAGAACTTATGGCTGATGGAAAGTACAAGGCTGTTGTTTTTAATCTGCTCGATTTTACAGGGCTTAACTATGGTTCTCTGCCTAAGGGATTGCTTAAGTTTCATGCTTATGATGGCATTCAGCGTACTCCTGTCGAGGAGCATTTTGTCGAGGGTGCCCTTTATGCGGCGATGGATGGTAAGGTGCGTCTGCATTTTACAGTTTCACCTAATCACAGGGCTATGTTCGAGGAACTTGTTGCCTCGCGTAAGGATATTTACGAAAAGATGTTCGGCGTGGAGTATGAGGTTGCTTTTTCGGAGCAGAAACAGAGTACCGATACTATTGCTGTCGATGCCGACAATCAGCCTTTTCGCGAGGGTGGTGCGTTGCTTTTCCGTCCCGGTGGGCATGGTGCGCTCATTGAGAATCTTAATGACATTGATGCTGATGTTATTTTTATAAAGAATATTGACAATGTCGTCCCCGATAGATTGAAGGGCGACACTGTTACTTACAAGAAACTTATTGCCGGCGTGCTTGTGTCGTTGCAGAAACAGGCTTTTGAGTATTTGCGTTTGATTGATTCGGGAAAATATACTCACGAGCAGATTGAGGATATTATACGTTTCGTGCAGCAGAAGTTATATTGCCGCAGTAATGAAATTAAGCATCTTGAGGATTGCGACCTTGTTATCTATCTGCGCAAAAAACTCAACCGCCCGATGCGTGTGTGCGGAATGGTGAAGAATGTGGGTGAGCCCGGTGGCGGACCTTTCCTTGCTTACAATAGTGACGGGACATATTCGTTGCAGATTCTCGAGAGTTCGCAAATTGACACAAAGAACGAAAAGGCACGCGAAATGTTCGAGAATGGTACTCATTTTAATCCGGTGGACCTTGTGTGCTCTGTAAAGAATTATAAAGGTGAAAAATTTAATCTTCCCGACTTTGTCGATTCATCTACCGGCTTTATTTCACATAAGTCGAAAAACGGTCGCGAGCTTAAAGCTATGGAACTGCCGGGTTTG
>CAZXIQ010000203.1:0-3813 GCA_964640785.1 uncultured Bacteroidaceae bacterium
CCTTAAGGTGAATCGTAAAGATTATAGTACACAAAGAGCTTTGACTATGTTGGTAGGTAAACGTCGTGCACTCCTCAAATACTTGAAGGAGCGTGACATTGAGCGCTACCGTGCCATCGTTGCAAAATTGGGTTTGCGTCGATAATTCTTCGCGCAAAAGCAACTTTAAAATCCTGCTTAACAATGTTAGGCGGGATTTTTTTGTTATAAACACCATAATGGAATAAAGAATATTTTTCCAATAAAATTCAAACAAAGTTTAAAAACACACATATTTTCTGCACATTATATTAAAAGAAATTCTTAGCTTTGCAAAGAAGTATGTAAACACCGACGGTTTTTGTAAAAAACTGTTTTAGAAATTTAAACAACTCCTAAAAATATCAATAAATAAAATATACAATGAAACGTTACACTGCAAAATTATTAATCGCGCTGCTTATGGTGGCAATATTGCCCCAGCAGTCGGCTGCACAAGAGAAAAAAGCAACAGCTCCGGACAATTCGAAGTACATATTGACACCGCCAGCGCCAAACACACCGCGCATTAACAGTGCAAAGGTATTCGGTGTGCGTCCCAAGGCAGACTTCCGCTACACTATTGCAGCAACAGGTATCCGCCCCATGACCTTTTCGGCCGAAGGACTTCCCAAAGGCCTTACACTCGATGAAAAGACAGGCATTATCACCGGCAAACTGAAAAAGGAAGGCACATACAATGTCAAGCTTCGCGCAAAGAACACCCTCGGCGAGGCCGAACGTGACCTGCGCATCGTTGTTGGCGAGGATATTCTACTGACCCCTCCTATGGGATGGAACAGTTGGAACTGCTGGGGCAAGAGCGTAAGCCAAGAGAAAGTGTTAAGCTCGGCAAAAGCCATGGTAGATAAAGGCCTTGCAAACTACGGTTACACATACATTAACATTGACGACGGCTGGCAGGGCATTCGCGGCGGAAAGTACAACGCAATACAGCCCAACAAAAAATTCGCCGACATAAAAGGCCTTGTAGACACCATCCACAGCATGGGTCTGAAAGCCGGTATATACTCGGCACCTTGGGTATGCACCTATCTGGGACACATTGGCACACAATGCGACAACCCCGAAGGAAAATATGAATGGATAGAAAAGGGCGTATGCGACGAAAATTACAAGCTCGAAGACCCTAACAAAAAGTTACACAGCGGTTATTTCCGTTACCACGGTGCATATTCATTTGCCAAGCAAGATGCCCAACAATGGGCCGACTGGGGAATAGACTACTTAAAGTACGACTGGAACCCCAACGACTACTACTACACAAAAGAGATGGCCGACGCATTGCGCGAAACAGGCCGCGACATTGCATTAAGTATTTCGGGTTCAGACCCCTTTGCAATGGCACACACATGGGCCAAGCTGACACAATGCTGGCGCACAACCGATGACATTTTCGACACATGGAGCAGCATTGTACGCATAGGTTTCGGCCCGCAGGACCGTTGGCCGGCATTCAGCGGCCCCGGACACTGGGCTGACGCAGATATGTTGGTTGTGGGCATGGTAGGCTGGGGCCCCAACTTGCACTACACACGCCTTACACCCGACGAGCAATATACACACATCTCTTTGTGGGCACTCTTCTCTTCACCCTTCCTCATTGGTTGCGACATTGCACAAATGGACGACTTTACATTGAGCCTGCTGTGTAACTACGAGGTAAACGACATTTGTCAGGACCCCTTAGGCATGCGTGGTGTACCATACTTCAGAGGCGACGGCTATGTGGTATATGTAAAGATTCTCGAGAATGGCAATTTGGCAGTAGGTCTTTTCAACACATCTACAACACCTAAGAAGATAGGTTTCACACCACGTACATTAGGATTGTGGAGCAAAGAGATTACCGTACGCGACGTATGGCGTCAGAAAGATGTTGCCAAGATTGGCCCGCGCGACCGCTATGAAGAGGAGGTTGCACCTCACGGATGCTCACTATTGATTGTGTCGCCCCCCAACACCGAAGAGAAAATTGTAGACAGACCCTACACAATAAAAAAATAGTATAAAAACAAGAGAGCATCAAAAAAAACAAATTGATGCTCTCACTTTTTTAATAAACTGCCATGAGACTGATAGACCTGCACACTCACCACTGCGACGAAGAGGATAACCTTTTCATATTCAACAGCACAGCAACAGACATAGAGAATGTCAGAAACATCTCTATTGGGTTACACCCATGGTTCATCGACGAGAATAGCACAAAAAAAATGCAGGAAATATCAAGATTGGCAGCAATCGAACGTGTCAAGGCAATAGGAGAGTGCGGCATTGACAAAATAGGCAGCAGAGCCACAATAGAAACTCAAATAGAAATATTACAAGCCCACATTGAACTATCCGAACAACTGTGCAAACCTCTTATTCTGCACATTGTAAAAGGACAGGATATAATCATAAGACTGCACAAGGAGAGACAACCTAAGCAAGCATGGATTATACACGGATTCCGCGGAAAGCCCGAACAGGCACGACAATATCTTGCCGAAGGATTTTACCTCTCTTACTGTACAAAATTCAACAAAGAATCACTGCTGTGCACACCGCACGACAGACTATTCCTCGAACGTGACGAAGAAAAAACTCCACTCATGCAACACTACAACAACATTGCAGAAATTTTAAAAATCCCTGCCAAAGAACTTGCAATCACCATTGAGCATAATTGCGAAAATTGCGGAATAAAATTCACGCACGAACAATAGAATGGCTATTCTAACGCATCAACACCATTGAGCGGCACACGCTTGCTGTAACATGTAGCCTGAAAAGAGGCAATAAGAACACCATCCTGATTCTTCACCTTAACCTCGCAATAGGGAACCTTCGGATGCCGCGACACTGCAACAGCCTCGGCCGTAAGCAGGTCGCCCATCATGGCCGAACGATGATAAAATATCGAAGAATCTATGGCAAAAGTAAGCATTAAATTTGAGTTTGAAACTGCGGCAAGCGCAACATCGGCAACTGTAAATATTGCACCACCTTGACATACACCACCTGCATTCAGATGTTCCTCGGTAACAAGCAACTGCGCTGTTGCACTACCCTCTTTTACACTAACAAGTTCCACTCCTGCCTTCGCAGCAAACCTATCACCTTTGGATATAAACTCTTTAAGTGTCATATTCATTTTCTAATATCCGAAATATTTTTTTGCATAATCAAACATAACATCAACCGAACGCTGCGCACTGTCGGCATCTTTGTCGAGGCCATGCGCCGAGTTTGGATACTCTACCAATGTATACTCAACACCTGCGGTGTCAAGAACGTTCATCATAGACACAGCATTTTCCCACACAACCAAACTATCCTGACGGCCGTATGACAGGATTGCAGGAGCAGCACCGCTCCTCACATAAAAGACAGGAGACACAGCCTGTATCATTGCCACCACCTTCTCGCTCTTTACAAGTTCCCGAACAGACTTCTCGTCATTTGCCACACCTGCATTTTTCATAAACTCCTGAACATCAGACGACGATGGCAAAATGTGCGAAAATCGGCAGGCCCGACTTTAGAATGTACAAAAAGCACAGGCAGAGGCGAATGCTGAGACATTGCATAAGCATAGAACATTGCCAGATGCGCTCCGGCCGAGTATCCCGAAAGTGCAAGTTTGGTAATATTCACCCCTTGAGCGGCTGCATAACCCTTTATAGCCGAAAGAGCATTTGAAATTTCTGTCAGCATAGTCTTAAAATCGTTTACAGCATCACCGCCCATATTAAGAAAAGAGTAATTCATCGTTGCAGTAACATAACC
>CAZXIQ010000204.1:0-3806 GCA_964640785.1 uncultured Bacteroidaceae bacterium
ATTACTACAACAATCTTTCCTTGTTATACTTTACTATTTGCAAAAAAAAATGTAATTTCGCAAGTTGAAATTAGAGTAACTACAAAAGACATATAAAAAAACAACATGAATATTTCTTATAATTGGCTGAAAGAGTATGTTGATTTCAACCTTACTCCCGAAGAAGTAGCCGTAGCACTTACCTCCATAGGCCTTGAAACAGGAGGCGTTGAAGAGGTTCAAACAATTAAAGGAGGTCTCGAAGGACTTGTTATTGGCGAGGTACTCACCTGTGTTGAGCACCCGGACAGCGACCATTTGCACATAACCACCGTTAATCTTGGCGATGGCAATCCGGTGCAGATTGTATGCGGCGCCCCCAATGTGGCAGCCGGTCAGAAAGTGGTTGTTGCAACCATCGGCACAAAATTGTACGACGGCGACGAGTGTTTTACAATAAAGAAAGGTAAGATTCGCGGTGTAGAATCATACGGAATGATATGCGCCGAAGACGAAATTGGCATCGGAACAGACCACGCAGGCATCATAGTACTGCCCGAAGATGCAGTTCCCGGCACACTCGCCAAAGATTACTACAATATTAAAAGCGATTATATAATAGAGGTAGATATTACCCCCAACCGCGCAGATGCATGCTCGCACTATGGTGTTGCACGCGACCTTTATGCCTATCTGACACAGAATGTAGGTGCAACATCAATTCGCCGTCCCGACTGCGAGGCATTTAAAGTAGACGACAATTCCTTGCCCATCGACATTATTGTTGAAAACAGCGAGGCTTGCCCACGCTATGCAGGTGTAACCATAAAAGGCGTAACCGTAAAAGAGAGCCCCGATTGGTTAAAAGAGAAATTACAGCTCATAGGCTTGCGCCCCATCAACAACATTGTAGACATTACAAACTACATACTCCACGCATACGGACAGCCCATGCACTGTTTCGACGCCGACAAGATAAAAGGCAGCAAAGTAGTTGTCCGCACATTCCCCGAGGGAACACCTTTTGTTACTCTCGACGGCGAAGAGCGCAAGTTGAGCGAGCGCGACCTGATGATATGCAACAGCGAAGAACCCATGTGTATCGCCGGTGTATTTGGAGGCCTCGATTCGGGAACAACCGAAGAGACAAAGAATGTATTCCTCGAAAGTGCCTATTTCCACCCCACATGGGTGCGCAAGACAGCACGCCGTCACGGACTGCAAACAGACGCCTCATTCCGCTACGAACGTGGCGCCGACCCCAATGCCGTAATATACGCATTGAAACAGGCAGCAATATTAATAAAAGAACTTGCCGGTGGAACAATATCAATGGACATTAAGGATATTTATCCCGCTCCGGTAGAGGATTTTGCAATAGAATTGTCATATAAATATGTAAATAATCTTATTGGCGCAGAAATTGCTCCCGAAACAGTGAAAAGCATAGTCTCTTCGCTCGAAATGAAGATTGTAAACGAAAATCCCGAAGGAATATCACTACTCGTTCCCCCTTATCGTGTAGATGTTCAACGCCCCTGCGACGTTGTAGAGGACATTCTGCGCATATACGGTTACAACAATGTAGAAATTTCCACAACACTGCATTCATCAATTATAACCAAAGGAGCCGAAGATAAATCCCACAAATTGCAGAATATCATTTCGGAGCAGTTGGTAGGATGCGGATTCAGCGAAATTCTCAACAACTCATTGACCCGTTCGGCATATTACGAAGGGTTAGAGACCTACAAAGACGAAAATCTTGTGCGCTTGATGAACCCACTGAGCACCGACCTTAACGTAATGCGTCAGACAATGCTTTTCGGAGGTCTCGAAAGTATTCAGCGCAACGTAAGTCGCAAATATACAGACATCAGTTTCTTTGAATTTGGAAACTGCTACCGTTCCGACGCCGACAAACGCGTTCCCGAAAAAATTCTGAGCCCATACAGCGAAAGCTACCACCTTGCAATGTGGATGACAGGAAACAACATACAACCCTCGTGGATGGATGCAGGCCGAGCAATAACAATATACGACTTGAAGAGCAACGTAGAACACATCTTCGACCGCTTAGGCTTTACAGCACAAGCACGTTGCGTTTCAACATTCAACAACGATATATACTCGGCAGCAATCCTCATACAGACACACGGAGGAAAGAATGTTGCAGAAATAGGCATCGTACGCAAGAAAATTCTGAAAATGTTCGACATTGAAAATGACGTATTCTACGCAGACATCAATTGGAGCGAACTGATGCGTGCCATCAAAAAAGTCAAAGTAGGGTACACCGAAATAAGCAAATACCCATCGGTTAAACGCGACCTTGCACTACTCGTGGATAAGTCGGTAACCTTTGCACAGATAGAAAAAATTGCACGCGAAACAGAAAAACGACTGCTCAAAGAGGTTGCACTCTTCGACGTATACGAAGGCAAAAACCTTGAGCCCGGCAAAAAGAGCTACGCAGTAAGTTTCATTCTTCAGGATGACACTCAGACACTTAACGACAAACAAATAGACAAAACCATGGCACGTTTGCTCGACAATTTCGTGAAACGCCTTGGTGCAATACAACGATAATAATAATTATAATAAAAATAAATTCTTACAATGGGAAGAGCATTTGAATACCGTAAAGCCGCGAAACTCAAAAGATGGGGTAACATGGCACGTACATTTACCAGAATCGGCAAACAGATAGCAATAGCAGTAAAGTCAGGCGGTCCCGACCCCGAGACCAACCCTCACCTTAGAGCTATCATCGCCAATGCCAAGCACGAGAATATGCCCAAAGACAATATCGAACGTGCCATAAAAAACGCATTGGGTAAAGACCAAAAAGACTACAAAGAGGTTACCTATGAAGGATA
This sequence comes from uncultured Bacteroidaceae bacterium, assembly GCA_964640785.1. GTDB lineage: Bacteria > Bacteroidota > Bacteroidia > Bacteroidales > Bacteroidaceae > HGM04593. The sequence goes on from CAZXIQ010000204.1 coordinate 2,859, forward strand.
CGGTCCTCACGGAATTGCAATCTTTGTCGATGCAGCCACAGACAACACCACACGTACCGTTGCAAACGTACGTTCAGTGTTCAACAAATTCGGTGGCACCCTCGGAACATCGGGCAGCCTTGCATTCATGTTCACACAAAAATGCGTCTTTACTTTCACAAAACCCGCCGACCTTGACATGGACGAACTGATTCTCGACCTCATCGACCTTGGCGTAGACGACGAATACGACGAAGAAGAGAACGAGGTTACCATATATGGCGACCCCAAGTCTTTCGGTCTTTTGCAAAAATCACTCGAGGAGAAAGGTTTTGAAATTACAGGTAACGAGTTTACACGCATCCCCAACGACCTTAAAGATGTAAACGACGAACAACGCGCAATGATTGAAAAAATAGTTGAACGTCTCGAAGAGGATGACGACGTACAAAATGTATACACAAACATGCGTCCTGCAGAATAGTGTAATATTAAACATTACACTCGACAACAAACAAAACGCAGCGTCAAGATTTTTATTTTGACGCTGCGTTTTTATTAGTAAGACTCAATTAAATGCAAGGCATTTATGGCCTGAAAGATGGCGGCCGCACACCGCCCGAGCCCGAAGGCGGCATTCCCATAGGTGGCCTTACAGCACCGGGCGGACGCATCATTGGCGGACGCGGGTGCATAGCCGGCCCCGGCGGAGGAATCATAGGTGGAATTCCCGGATAGCGATTGTAGCGAGGAAAAGGAGCAATTGGTGGAGGTGTTAAATCGTCAGTCAGTCAGTAGCTCGGCTGTCCCTCGAATATTCCGGCCGAATTATATGGATATAAATAACCATTGAAAGTCATGCGATTACCACTGTAATTAGCATTGACATTAGCACTCGCCTGATTGGTATTGGCCGTAAGAGTTACATAAATAACCGCAGAAATACCGTTTCCTTGTATCGAGCAACTG
>CAZXIQ010000205.1:0-3797 GCA_964640785.1 uncultured Bacteroidaceae bacterium
TTTAATTTTGCGCCGGATAATGTATTAACGTAACCCTAATCATATGTACAGAGTCGTAAAAATTTCTAAGGGATTGGATATCAAGCTGAAAGGCGCGCCCGTAAACGAAATGACTGCTGTGAAGGCTGCAAAGTATTATGCTTTGATGCCCTCAGACTTCAACGGTGTTACACCTAAAGTGGTGGTTAAACCCGAGGATGCAGTTAAGGCCGGCGACGCTTTGTTCGTTGATAAGAACAATCCGGAACTGCGATTTGTTTCGCCTGTGAGCGGAAAAGTCGTGGCCGTGAACCGTGGTGAAAGAAGACGCGTGCTTAGCGTCGTAGTAGAAGCCGATGGTAAGAATGATGCAGTTGAGTACAAGGCAAAGGATGTTCTCTCGCTCTCGGGCGACGAGGTTAAGGCCGACTTACTTCAGTCGGGTCTTTTTGCTTTTATCAGACAAAGACCTTACGATGTTATTGCATCGCCTAAGGATGCTCCCAAGGCAATCTTTGTTTCTGCATTCGATTCCAAGCCTTTGGCTGTTAATTTTGAGGTTGCTCTCAAGGGTAACGAAGAGGATTTCCAGACAGGTCTTGATGCTTTGTCGAGAATCGCTCCCGTTAATTTGGGCATCAACGGCAAACAACAGTCGCCTGCTTTGAATACTCCGAAGAATGTGACTGTTACCTGTTTCGATGGTCCTCACCCCGCAGGCAACGTTGGCGTGCAGATTAATCATGTTTCGCCCGTAAATAAAGGCGAGGTTGTGTGGACGGTTGCTGCCGAGGATGTTATCTTCATCGGACGTCTTTTCAACAAAGGCAAGGTTGATTTTACAAGAACAATAGCTCTTGCAGGTAGCGAAGTGAAAAATCCTTCATACAGCAAGGTTGTACTTGGTGCGCAAATTTCTTCTATCGTCGAGGGTCGTCTCGAAGAGAAAAATCCTCTTCGTATCATCGATGGTAACGTGCTCACCGGTGTTAAGACAACAACAGAGGGCTTCCTTGGTGCTTTCTCGACAGAGATTACAGTTATTCCCGAAATTCTTGACGATGCTGAGTTGCTCGGATGGATAGCTCCCCGTTTCTCGATGTTCAGCACCAGCCGCAGCTACTTCAGTTGGCTCTCGCCCAAGCGTCAGTATACTATGGACGCACGCATCAAGGGTGGCGAACGTCACATGATTATGAGTGGCGAGTATGACAAGGTGTTCCCCATGGATGTTTATGCCGGTTACCTTGTTAAGGCTATTATCGCCGGAGACATTGACCGCATGGAGGCTCTCGGTATCTACGAGGTTGCTCCCGAAGACTTTGCTCTTGCCGAGTTTGTCGATTCGTCTAAACTTGAACTTCAGCGCATTGTACGTCAGGGACTTGACATGTTGCGTAAAGAGATGGCATAATAATTAAGAATAAGTAAATAATAAATTAATGAAAGCGTTAAGAAAATATATCGATAAGATAAAGCCTAACTTCGAAGAAGGAGGCAAGCTGCACGCTTTCCGTTCTGTTTTTGACGGATTCGAAACATTTCTTTTTGTTCCGAACGAGACAAGCAAGACGGGCGTGAACATCCACGATGCTATCGACAGCAAACGCATCATGTCTTTCGTTGTAATTGCGCTGGTTCCGGCACTTTTGTTCGGAATGTTCAACGTTGGTTACCAGAATTTCATGGCGTCGGGCACCGAGGGTACATATTTGGATATGTTTATATACGGTTTTTTGGCTGTACTGCCTAAAATCGTTGTTTCGTATGCAGTGGGTCTGGGTATAGAGTTTGTTGTTGCCCAGTGGAAAAATGAAGAGATTCAAGAGGGTTTCCTTGTTTCGGGTATGCTCATTCCCATGATTGTTCCCGTGAACACTCCTCTGTGGATTCTTGCTATTGCCGTTGCTTTCAGCGTAATATTCGCTAAAGAGATTTTCGGTGGTACAGGTATGAATATCTTCAACCCTGCACTTATCACTCGTGCATTCCTATTCTTTGCTTATCCTACTGCAATGACAGGTGACGATGCTGTGTGGGTGTCACATAGCCCTATCCTCGGATTCGGCGGTCAGGTGCCCGATACTTTCACAGCGGCTACTCCTCTTGGCGAGGTTGCTGCCGGCGCTGCTCCCACGTGTGAATTTATGGATGCAGTCATCGGTCTTATCCCCGGTTCGATAGGTGAGACAAGCGTAATTGCCATTGCTCTTGGTGCAATACTTCTTTTGTGGACAGGCGTTGCAAGTTGGAAGATTATGCTCTCGGTGTTTGTGGGTGGTGCTCTTACAGGTATTCTTTTCGAGTCACTCGGAATGACTACTCTTACATGGGCCGACCAGCTTGTGATGGGTGGTTTCTGTTTCGGTGCTGTGTTTATGGCTACCGACCCTGTAACATCGGCTCGCACAGAGGGTGGTAAATATATTTACGGATTCCTCATCGGCGTTGTTGCTGTGATGGTACGTGTGCTGAACCCCGGTTATCCCGAAGGTATGATGCTCGCTATTCTTCTCATGAATATGTTTGCTCCCACTATCGACTACTGCTTTGTGCAGAGCAATATTAACAAACGTGCTAAACGTGCATTGAATAAATAACCATTAAAAAAACGAATAGAATATGAATACCAATAGTAATACTTATACTATCATATATGCTTCGGTAATGGTTATTATCGTTGCATTCTTGTTGGCTTTCGTTTCATCTTCGCTGAAACCTTTGCAGGATGCTAACGTTGCCATTGATAAGAAAAGTCAGATTCTTGCGTCGCTCAACATTCGCGACTTGGAGAAGAGCGAGATTGAATCGACATACGACAAGGTGATTACATGCGACCCCATCATCAAGGCCGATGGTACCATCGTTAATGAGGGTACAGGCAAGGATGAGGCTTCTTTCGTGCTTGACAGCAAAGATATTACAGATGCTAAAATGCCTCTTTATATAGCTAACGTTGATGGTGCTACCAAATATGTGATTCCCGTAACAGGTCGCGGTCTTTGGGGCGGTCTTTGGGGCTACATTGCTCTGAACGACGATTGTCAGACTGTGTTTGGCGCGTATATGTCACACGCAAGTGAGACAGCCGGTCTTGGTTCGTTGCTTGTTGAGCCTTGGTTCCAAGAGCGTTTCCTTGGCAAGAAACTCTTCAAAGAGGATGCTAATAAAGTGGCTCTTACAGTGGTAAAAGCCGGTGCCGTTAAAGAGGCTGACTACGAGGTTGATGGCTTGACAGGTGCTACTCTTACCACAGTGGGTATAGCTTCTATGGTTCAGGATGGACTTCAGAAATATATTGGATTTATTAACACAAAAACTGCTGCTCAGCAAGAGGCTCCCGAGGCTGCTTGTACTGAGACACAGGAATGCGAAAAAACGGAGGAGTAAGATATGGGTAATTTGTTTTCAAAAGAGAATAAAGCGGCTTTCACCAATCCGCTGAACCTTGACAACCCCGTTGTTGTGCAGGTGCTTGGTATTTGTTCGGCATTGGCTGTAACTTCACAGCTTGAGCCTGCCATCGTGATGGGTCTTTCGGTTGCTGTCATCACAGCATTTTCCAACGTAATTATTTCGCTCATCCGCAAGACTATCCCCAACCGTATACGTATCATCGTTCAGCTGGTGGTTGTGGCTGCTCTCGTTACCATTGTAAGTGAGTTCCTTAAGGCTTTTGCTTACGACGTGAGCGTTCAACTTTCGGTGTATGTGGGTCTTATCATCACCAACTGTATCCTTATGGGTCGTCTCGAGGCGTTTGCTATGCAGAATGGCCCTTGGGCATCGTTCCTCGATGGCCTTGGTAATGGTCTGGG
>CAZXIQ010000206.1:0-3790 GCA_964640785.1 uncultured Bacteroidaceae bacterium
AAGAAGTACACACAAGTGGATATTTCCGATTATGACATCCACGTTCAGTTCCTCGGCAATAATTTTCAGTAACAGATTCTCTTTCTCGAAATGTCCTGAAATAAAGCCAAGCACAGGCATCATGTCACGCTGACGATTGATAGGATTACCATCGTTCACCTCGCGATTGAAGTGAATAGCAAGATGCGGAATAAGCAACAAAGGACGTTTCACATGCAACAGACGAATTTCGGGACGCAAAGGAGAGTCGCCACGCAAAATAACACGACCGGCTATTGAAAGAGGACGGTCGAACCAAGTATAAAGTATCGGACCACCATAAACCTCAGTATTCAGGCGCACCATGCCCCCCTCGGAGAACATTTCAGGCGCAGGCTTAATGCGGAAACCCGGAGAATCGGTGTGTGCACAGATAAGTTTAAACCCCTCGGTAGCACTGCCTGTTCCTACACGGAAAGCAAAAAGCGCAGAATTGTTTTTTGTGATATAATAACCTGCTCCCGGTTCAAGTGCAGGAATATTTCCAAGCTCCACCTTTTTAAAACCGTTGGCAGTAAGCAGTTTTTCGGCATAATCTATTGCCAGAAAATTGACAGGCGAACTGTCAAGCATTTTCAATAATTCGTTCATAGCATCATTTATTTAAGTTAATATTATTCAAAATTTCAGCCGCTCGCTCCAAAGCCTCGGGCGTGCCTGCGTCCACCCAACTGCCCGAATCGGGGAAAAGTGTCGCACGCACATTCATACGAGCAGCATTTTCAAGATAAAAAGGAATAAGCGGGAAAGCCCCATCAACCTCTTTCATCATACGTGCCATGGCACTGTTTATCACGTGAATACCCGAAAAAGCATACGACGCGAACCTTTCGGGGGAAAAATCGGGGAAAGGCGATTTTTTCTCACCTGTTTTAACATTCATCCACCCTGCAAGCGCCATATTATCATCAAAATACAACATACGCGAAGAATTTCTTCTCTGCACCAACAGCAAAGTATCACACCCCTCGCCCAAAGAGTAAATTTCATTTAAATCCACGTCGCTCACAACATCAACATTATGCACAAGCACAGGCCTGTCATCATCAAAAAATCTAAGCGCATGAGCAATACCCCCACCCGTATCGAGCAACAAATCACGCTCGTCCGAAACATCAATCTTAATCCCAAACGAACCGTTACGTTGCAAAAAATCAATAATCTGCTCACCCATATAATGCACGTTCACAACAATATGGGTAAAGCCCGCAAGTTTCATTTTACATATAAGATGCTGCAACATAGACACCCCCGCAACCTCTACAAGAGCCTTAGGGCGGTTGTCGGTAAGCGGTCGCAAGCGTGTACCCAGTCCGGCAGCAAGAATTACAGCATTCATATAATCATTATTTATTCCCCATCGAGGGTATCACATACTTTTTATTCTGCATCACATGCGTAACAACAACCTTCACGCCGAACTTCCCGGCAATATGCCTCGCTGTATGTTCGGCACTATACACCGAACGGTGCTGCCCACCCGTACAACCGAAACAGACCTGTATATGTTTAAAGCCACGCTGCTTATAATTATCCACCATCGCATCCACAATAGAATAAACATTCTCAAGGAAAGATGCAATCTCGCTCTGCTCTTCGAGGAAACGTATCACAGGCTCGTCGTAACCGCAAAGTTTCTTGTAAGGCTCGTAACGTCCGGGATTGTGTATCGCACGACAGTCAAATACAAAGCCACCGCCATTGCCCGAATAATCATCCGGAATTCCCCTTTTATAAGAAAAGCTCATAACATCCACCGTCAGTTCCCCATCATCCTGTCTCACCAAAAGTGGCAATTGGGCTGTTTCACGCAAAAGCTCCGTAAGAACAGGAAACTCCTCCTTAACATCGTCCAACAAAGCAATCAACTGTTGCAGAGCGGCAGGAATACTCTCAACAAAAGCCTTTTTACGCTCAAGTAACCCCCTAAAGCCATAGGCACCAAGATTCTGCAACAATCTGAATATGCGGAAATAGTGCAAATTGCGCATAAAATCCTCTTTATCAACTGCGCGGTAACGTTTCAACGACTCCACATACGCATCAATCATCCTCTGCACAACATCGGGAGTATATTTTGCCCGAGCCTGCCCCACAAACGACGCAACGTCGTAATAAACAGGGCCGCGTCGGCCACCCTGAAAATCAATAAAGAAGGGCTTATCATCGTGCCACATAACATTGCGCGACTGAAAATCGCGGAACAAAAAAGTATTCTCATCATCTTTCAACAGAGCAACAGCGAGACGCTCAAACTCATCCTCGAGCAACCTCTCGTTAAACTCAATACCCACAGCCTTAAGGAAACAATACTTAAAATAGTTGAAGTCCCAAAAGACAGAGCATCTGTCGAACGCCGCCACCGGATAACAGATGGAAAAATCAAAATCCTCGGCGCCAAGATACTGAATATCGGGCAACAGAGCCATCACCCTGCAAAGGTCACCACACTGCTCATCCGAAAAAGCTCCACACTCACGCGCAGGTTTCAAACGTTCATATAAATTTACATCACCAAGGTCATTCTGAACATAACAAAGTTCATCGTCCGACACAGCCATTACCACCGGCACATCCACGCCCCTGACAGCCAACTGTGCCGAAAGAGCAAAAAAAGCACGATTCTCCTCGACAGACGTCCCCACTGTACCTATGAGCGAAATATCGCCCGCTCTCATGCGGTAGTAACATCTGTTAGAGCCGTCACCCGTAAGTTTCACAACATCTTCGGCCACAAGCGACGTAACATCGTAAAACAAATTCTTCAGTTTATTTACCATCACTATACTCTTTTCAGCATTCAATGAATATGCGAAGATAAGAAAAACTCATGTAAAATAACATTCAATGGTTGTTTTAATTTATAAGTTACTTAAATTTAACGTTAGTTCGACATAATTCATTGCCAGCGATTATGGTGATTGAGGTATCTTCTTCTTTATAGTTTAAATTACACCTTTATAAGTAATTGCTGTTTGAAAGACCTTTGTTTCTATTCTCTTCATTGTCGCACAAGTCCTAAAAACCACCTATTACGATTAAACGGCAAGCCCATAAATAAGTAAAAGCACCCGCCCTTTAACTTCCGAAAGTTAAAGGGCGGGTGATATATTATTCAAGTAGAGGGGGGAAACACACCCTTCTACTCCTCAACAATTCTAAGGTCGTTACGGCTGTCGATAACCAATTTTTCGTAGCGGTCACGCAGACGAGGCATACGCGACAAACGAATAGAAAGCCTCACCACACACTCATTGTCGAAAATCTGCTCCACTATGCGGGGATTCTCCTCTTTCACAATGCGCAGAACATCGTTGAGCAGGGGATAAGAAAATTTCAAAAGAATTTCACCGTTGATGGTCTTTTCCACATGCTCGGTAGCGTCGAGAGCCTCGGCGGCAGCAGCCTTATAAGCAACAATCAAGCCGCTTGTACCAAGCTTTATGCCACCAAAGTAACGCACCACAACCACAAGTACATTCGTAAGTTCGCGGCTGTCTATCTGCCCCAAGATTGGCTTTCCGGCCGTACCCGACGGCTCGCCATTGTCGTTGGCACGAAAAAGTTCACGCCGCTCGCCCAGTCGATAAGCGTAGCATACGTGACGCGCATCGTAATACTTTTTCTGATAAAATTCAACCTCGCGCTTAACGTCGTCAAGTGTCTGCACAGGAATGGCAAAAGCGAGGAATTTACTCCTTTTTTCGGAGTAAATTCCCTCGCCTGCTACATCAATGGTTTTATAAATATC
>CAZXIQ010000207.1:0-3772 GCA_964640785.1 uncultured Bacteroidaceae bacterium
AAATATTCAACTAATTATAATATATATCACGCGCCACTTTTGGCATCATTACCAATTTTAACAGTTTCTAAGAATATTGCGCAGTTCCTCTATGTTATCGGCTATGTGCGCGGGGTTGTTCTCTACAAGGCTTTCCCGCGGACAGAATCCCCATGTTACAGCAGCAAATTCCACATTGCTGTTTTTCGCAGTTTGCAGGTCTACAAGCGAGTCGCCAATATAAATTATTTCTGTCGTGTCGGTAATTTCGGCCGCTTGCATAATGTCGTGGACAATGGCCGGGTCGGGCTTTACGGGAATATTGTCTCTCTGTCCGAATACTGCTGCGAATTTTATATCAGGGAAATATTTTTTTACAAGGTTCTCTGTCGCTGCCTGATACTTGTTCGATGCGACTGCCAATAATGCACCCTGCTCCTGTAATGTGTGCAATAGCTCGCACACTCCGCAATAGGGCTTTGTGTCGTCGGCCATGTGCAGATTGTAGTATGCGCGGAACAGGGAGAGTAATTTTTCTATATTTTCGGCAGTGGCAACCTCGGCAGGCAGTGCGCGTTCTATGAGTTTGGCAATGCCGTTGCCCACAAACTTATAATAGGCCTCTATCGGATGTGTGGGGTAGCCTGTTTCTGAAAATATGTGGTTGCAACTGTTGCCAAGGTCGGCAACAGTGTCGAGCAGTGTCCCGTCAAGGTCGAATATGAATAACTTTTTCATTTTATTGCATTTTAGAAGTTGTTTGAAAAACTCATGTCTGCGAAGTTACAAAATTATTGTGAATTTTGCGTATCTTCGCGCAATCTATTCTTGCAAATAATAATGGAAACAGCACTTTACCTTATACCCGTAACCTTGGGTGCAACACCACTTTCCAAGGTGTTACCGCAATACAATATTGAGATTATAAAAGAGATACGTCATTTTATTGTCGAGGATGTGCGTTCGGCTCGTCGTTTCTTGCGTCAGGTCGATCCGCAGTTTGATATTGATGGTTCCACCTTTTTCGAACTAAACAAACACACCTCGCCTAACGATATTTCGGGCTATCTTGCACCGCTCACACAGGGAAAGCCTATGGGGGTAATTTCCGAGGCCGGCTGTCCGGCTGTTGCCGACCCGGGTGCGGATGTTGTTGCCATTGCACAGAGAAAGGGGCTGAAAGTAGTGCCATTGGTGGGGCCGTCAAGCATAATCCTTTCGGTGATGGCCTCGGGGTTCAACGGTCAGAGCTTTGCTTTTCACGGTTATCTGCCCATAAAACCCGATGAGCGGTCGCGTAAAATCAAACAGCTTGAGCAACGTGTGTATGCCGAGGAACAGACACAACTGTTCATTGAAACACCTTATCGTAACGGCAAGATGATTGAGGATATAATAAAAAATTGCCGTCCGCAAACGAAACTTTGCATTGCGGCCAATCTTACTTGTGACGATGAGTTTGTACACACACGCACGGTGAAAGAGTGGCGCGGGAAAATTCCCGAACTATCCAAAATACCCTGTATCTTTTTGTTGTACAAATAGATGACGGTTATTTCTCTTTTAGAAGCTCTTGCAACCTCATCATTTCGTCGCGATATTGTGCCGCCTCTATGTATTCCATTTTGTCGGCAGCCTCTTTCATCAGTCTGCGTGTGCGCTCTATGCTCTTTTCCAACTGCTCGCGGCTCATATATTCCAAAATAGGGTCGGCGGCAGCGTGCATTGTGCTTGTTTCTTCATTGTAAGCCACATTTCTGCCCGGTTCGCGTTTTTCCAAGGCAAGCGCATTGCCAATGCTTTTACGTATCTGTTGGGGTGTTATTCCGTTTGCCTCGTTGTAGGCAAGCTGTTTTTCGCGCCGACGGCTCGTTTCATCCATAGTCTTTTTCATGCTCTCTGTTATGCGGTCGGCATAAAAAATAACCCTGCCGTTTACGTTGCGGGCGGCTCGTCCGGCTGTCTGTGTCAGTGAACGGTGGCTGCGCAGAAAACCCTCTTTGTCGGCATCGAGGATGGCTACCAGCGAAACTTCAGGAAGGTCGAGCCCTTCGCGTAACAGGTTCACGCCTATAAGAACATCGTAAAGTCCTTCGCGCAGGTCAGTCATAATCTGCACTCGCTCCAGTGTGTCAATGTCGCTGTGTATGTAGTTGCATCGGACACCGTTTTTCTGCAAATATTCGGTTAGTTCTTCGGCCATGCGCTTGGTAAGCGTCGTTACAAGCACACGTTCCTCGCGACGTGTACGCACCTCAATCTCTTCCATAAGGTCATCTACCTGATTCATAGATGGGCGCACCTCTATCACAGGGTCGAGCAGTCCTGTCGGACGTATAAGCTGTTCCACAATCACTCCGCCACTTTCTTGAAGTTCGTAGTCGTCGGGCGTTGCACTCACATATATAACCTGATGTGTCATTTCCTGAAATTCCTCGAACTTAAGGGGGCGGTTGTCAAGAGCGGCAGGCAGGCGGAATCCAAACTCCACAAGGTTCATTTTGCGGGCGCGGTCGCCGCCATACATTGCATGAATCTGCGGTACGCTGACGTGACTTTCGTCAATGACCATCAAAAAATCTTTCGGAAAAAAGTCGAGCAGACAGTAAGGGCGCGTTCCCGGTTCGCGTCCGTCAAAATAACGCGAATAGTTCTCTATTCCCGAGCAGTGTCCAAGCTCACGCAACATTTCCATGTCATACGTGACACGCTCGTGCAATCTTTTAGCCTCATAAGGTTTGCCAATCTCTTTGAAATACTCCACACGCTCGGTAAGGTCATCCTCAATCTGTCGTATGGCGCAGAGGGTGCTCTCTTTGGTTGTCATGAAAAGATTGGCAGGGTATATTTTATATTCGTCAAACTCCACAATGCGTCGCCCTGTATCGGCGTCAATCTCTTCGATACTTTCAATGTCGTCGTCCCAAAAAGTCACACGCAGCACATGGTCGCTGTAAGCAAGGCTGACATCCACTGTGTCACCCTTTACGCGGAATGTTCCACGGCTCAGTTCAAGGTCGTTGCGTTGATAGAGGCTGCTCACCAATCTGCGCAGAAAAACATTGCGGTCGAGTTTCATCCCTGCTTTTATCTCTAATACGTTCTTGTAAAAATCCGAGGGGTTACCCATTCCGTAGATACACGATACAGAGGAAATTACAATAACATCCTTGCGCCCCGAAAGCAGCGCCGATGTTGCCGAAAGTCGCAGCTTGTCAATCTCGTCATTTATGGCAAGGTCCTTCTCTATGTATGTATCGGTCGAGGGAATATATGCCTCCGGTTGATAATAATCATAATAGGAAACATAATATTCCACTGCGTTATTCGGAAAAAAACTTTTAAACTCGTTATAAAGCTGTGCAGCCAACGTCTTATTATGGCTCAGAATAAGCGTCGGGCGGTTAATTTCCTTAATTACATTAGCAATAGTGAAAGTCTTTCCCGAACCTGTCACTCCCAAAAGAGTCTGTGCAGGCACTCCCGACTTTACGCCATCGACCAACTGTGCAATAGCCTCCGGCTGGTCGCCGGTGGGACGATAATCCGATAGTAGCTGAAACTTCATTTCCTTCTAATATAAATAATTTGCGAATATAGTTTTTTCTTTTATCCCAACATACAAAAGTTGCATCAAAATTCCCATACTTAATTTTCTTTCCCTTTTATTTTGAATAAATAACAAACAAACATTGCTTTTTCGGTGTAAAACAGCTATCTTTGCAACCGAATTTTGCTAATATGAAAAAGGGCTTTTATACACTTTTGTTAGGATTATTGCTGCTGACCTCAT
>CAZXIQ010000208.1:0-3741 GCA_964640785.1 uncultured Bacteroidaceae bacterium
ATATATGGTATAAAACAAAGAGGCCGGATCAAAAATGCTTTTGACCCGGCCTCCTCTATTTTTCTGAAAATAAATAATTACTTAAGGGCAAAAATCTCTTCGTCCTCAACAATACATGAGAAAATTTTGTCCTCACGAAGAAGCCATCCGAGACCTAAGTAAAGTTCTTTCTCTTTCAATTTTGCAGCAGTTTTAATTTCTTTAAGGGTCAATCCCTCTGAGCCGTTCAGGGCATTCCAAATGCGACCTGCGATTTCTCCAGCTTTCTCTGTCATCATAATTTCGTTAATGTATTAAAGTTTTGATTTTCGGGCGCAAAGGTATTGTAAATTTTCGAGAATTGTGTAATTTTTGTATAATTATAAACTAAATTTAACATTTGAATAGCAAAAAAAAGTGGTTTTTGCTACTTGTTGATAGATTTTTTCTCAATTAAATCAATTTTAAGCAATTAAAGGTCGCTATTCGAAGTTCTTTCCTGCACGATACTCTTCCCAGATACGTGCGGCCTCTTCGACCATTTTAGCGCATGGCCGTTTCTTGAAATATTCGGCGGTGCGTTCCTCGGGTGTCGGTGGTGTTGGGGCGCTTTTGGCGAGCCCCAACAATTCTGCACATATGATAGAGCCGTTTCGTTTTTTAAACTCCTCGGCAAGCATTTTTACGGTTTTGTAATTCGTTTCATTTCCTTCACGGTCTTTGCCTTCGGTGCATCCTGTTTCGAGGCCGGCAAGCATGAAGAGCCCGCAGGCAGCTCCGCATGTCTGACGCATGCGGCCAATGCCGCCACCGAACGAGGCTGCCATCTTCAGTGCTTGTTCGCGTGTATAACCATACTCTTCGGCATAAGCTGCAACCACTGCTTGGGAGCAGTTGTAACCCTCCTTGAATAGTTCCACTGCTTTTTCTATTTTACTTTCCATGTTAGTTATTTATGTCATGTTCTATAAATAGATGTTCACTTTGTTTAGAAACTGTTTTAGACGCTGTTTAAATTTCTTAGTCTATTAATCCTCTGCGTCGCAAAAGTGCTTGGGGGTTGGGGTCGGCTCCGCGGAATTTGCGATACTGCTCCATTGGGTCTTCGCTGCCTCCCATTTCGAGCAGATGCTTGAATGCTTTTGCTGTTGCGGGGTCGAAAATTCCACGCTCCTTGAATAGTTCAAAGGCGTCTGCATCGAGTACCTCAGCCCATAGATAGGCATAATATCCGACTGCGTATCCACTGTTGAAAATGTGTGAGAAGTTGCATGTGCGGTAGCGGTATTCAATTTCGGGAATAAGTCCTATTTCGGCGCGTAGCTCCTTTTCGAATTCATCGCAGTCGAAATTATCGTAGTTTGTCAGGCGGTGCATGCGCATGTCGAGCATGGCGGCTGCCACAAGTTCTGTTGTTTCGAATCCTGAGTTGAAATGTGATGTTTTTTTTATCTTTTCTATAAGTTCATCGGGAATTGCCTCGCCGCTTTTGTAGTGTTTGGCGTAGCTTTTAAGAACCTCTTTTTCCATTGCCCAATGTTCGTTTATCTGCGAGAAAAGTTCTACAAAGTCGTGCTTTACGTTTGTTCCGCTCACCGAGGGGTAGTGTGTCTGTGTCATAAGGCCGTGAAGTGCGTGCCCAAACTCGTGGAACAGTGTCAATGTCTCGTCGATGTTAAGTAACGATGGCGTCTCGCCCGATGCGGGGGTAAAGTTACATACGTTTGCAACCATGGGGCGTATGTTGTACTTGCCCAAATTTACCTGATTGACAAAGTTTGTCATCCATGCACCCGAACGTTTAGACTGGCGGGGAAAGTAGTCGCCATAGAAAATTCCAAGATGTTTTTTCTCTTCGTCGAGTACCTGCCACACTTTTACGCTGTCGTGGTAGATGGGAATGTCGTTGCGTTTTACAAAGTCGAGCCCGAACAATTTTGTTGCACACTCGAATGCTCCGTCACAAACATTTTCCAACTTAAAATAGGGCTTAATCTCATTTTCGTCGAGCGAATATTTTGCTTTGCGCAGTTTTTCGGTGTAGTACATCCAGTCCCAACCTTCGAGTTTGAAGCCTCCTTTTTCGCTGTCGATGAGTGATTGCAGCTCTTTTGCCTCTTCTGTGGCTCGTTTAATGGCTGCTGTCCAGATGCTGTTCATTAGTTCGGTTGCTGCGTCGGGTGTCTTTGCCATCTTTATGTCCATCATGTAGTCGGCAAATGTGTCAAAGCCCAAAAGACGAGCTTTTTGCAGTCGCAGGGCGAGTATGCGGCGTATAATCTCTTTGTTGTTGTATTTGTTGTCGTTGTCGCCACGATTGTAATAGGCTTTATATATTTTTTCGCGCAGTTGTCGGTTGTCGGCATATTGTAAGAAGGGTATACAACTGGGCTTGTCAAGGGTGAAAAGCCATCCTTCAACGTTGGCCTCGGCAGCAGCCTCTTGTGCAGCTTTTCGTACGCCTTCGGGTAGTCCGCTCAGCTCTTTTTCGTCGGTTATTATCAACTGAAAGGCTTTTGAGTCGGCAAGAAGGTTACTGCCGAATTCTATGGCTGCAAGCCCCAGCTTTGTGTCAATGTCGAGAAGTTCCTTTTTCTTATCTGCGTCGAGGAGTGCGCCACCACGTACAAACTCTTTATAATAGTTCTCAAGGACGATTTTTTGCTCTTCGTTAAGGCCGAGTGTCGCGCGATTGTCGTATAACGTGCGTATGCGTCCGAAGAGGGTGTCGTTCATGAAAATATATCCGTTAAGCTCTGTCAATTTGGGAGTTATGCTGTTCTCGGTCTGTAACATTTCGTCGTTAGCGTCACTCTCGTTGAGGGTGAAAAATATGCTGCTTACTTTGTCGAGCAGACGTCCGCTAAGTTCCAATGCGTCAATGGTGTTTGCGTATGTTGGGGCTTCGGGGTTATTAATGATTCTCTGTATGTCGGCTCTTTTCTCGGCGATTCCCTGTTCAAAGGCCGGTAAAAAATCGGCTGTCTTGTATAAATGGAATTCGGGTGCGCCGAACGGAGCATTGCTCTCTTTGCACAATGGGTTTGATGTTTTTTCGGCGTTGCCGGTACATGATGTATGTGTAAACATGATTGTAAAAATGATTAATGGAATATAAAATGCTTTTCTCATATTGATAATGTTTTATGATGTGTTGTTGTGTGGGCAAATATAGTGCAGGCGGGTATTTTACAACTATAAAAAATGTAAAGCGAATGCAACTTATGTTTGCGGGTATTTACGCTTGCAAAGTTAGTATTTATTTTCAGAGTTTGTTTGGATTTTATTTCGAAATATATGTGTATTAAGGTGGAAAATTCGTATCTTCGCACATTAAAATCTAAATAGTTATTTAAAAATTATCAGTTTAACCAAAAATATGGCTAATCCGGACGATAAAAAAATTATCTTTTCGATGGTCGGGCTCAATAAGACCATTCGTCAGAATAACAAGCAGGTGTTGAAAGATATATATCTGTCTTTCTTCTATGGTGCAAAAATAGGTATCATCGGTCTTAACGGCTCGGGAAAATCTACTCTTATGAAGATTATTGCCGGCCTTGACAATGATTATCAGGGCGAGGTTGTATGGTCGCCCGGCTATTCGGTGGGCTATCTGCCTCAGGAACCACAACTTCAGGATGGAAAAACCGTAAAGGAGTGTGTCATGGAGGGCGTGCAGTCGGTTGTGGATGCTCTTGCCGAGTATGAAGAGATTAATAATAAATTCGGTCTTCCCGAATATTACGAGGATGAGGATAA
>CAZXIQ010000209.1:0-3720 GCA_964640785.1 uncultured Bacteroidaceae bacterium
TTTGACGTATACACGCTTTCCAGGCGTGCCTCTTCAACCACTCGAGCATCTTTCCTTTGCATATTGCAAACTCGACGCAAGTTACAAAAAAATTGTAATCCGCGCACTATTTCGCCACAAAAGTAACCTTTTTTTTCAATAAAACAGCTATTTAAAAAAAAAAAAGAAAAACATTTTTATCATTATGCCATTTTACATGGTAAAAAACGGTAATTCGGCAGTAATATTAGAATTTGTATAAGTAACTGTTTAAATTTATTTCACCTGTTTTTTAGAAACTGTTTTAATTTGTGTCCTTGAGATTTTTATAACTCTTTTTTGAAAGAAATTTAAACAGTTTCTTATAGAGCAAAAAGTCAAACGCACTGCATAAGAAAAATTTTAATAGAAAATAGACTGTTTCTTATATAAGGAAAAAGAAAAAATAGCTATCTTCGCGTAGCATTGTCTAAAAAGCATCATGAGACTGATAGATTGCATTAATCCTTATTGCTGGGCTGTTACCATCAGAAATTTTGCTTTTGACGCCGGATGGCTCGAAAGCAGAAGTTTCGACGTGCCGATAATTTCCGTGGGCAACCTTACGGTGGGCGGCACCGGAAAGACACCCCACATAGAGTATATTATAAATCTGTTGAAAGATGAATTTAACATTGCCACCCTCAGTCGCGGGTATCGCAGAAAGACAAAAGGGTTTTTCAAGGCCGACGAGGGTGGCAATGCTACAAGTATCGGCGACGAGCCTGCACAAATCAAGAAAAAGTTTCCTAAAATAACCGTTGCCGTGGACGAGAAACGTGTAAACGGTATTATACAATTATTAAAGGAGGAGAAAAGGCCCGATGTTATTCTGCTCGACGATGCGTTTCAACACCGCTACGTCACAGCGGGGCTGAGCATTGTGCTTGTAGACTGCAACAGACCCACGTGGCGCGACCATGTACTGCCATTCGGCAGACTGCGCGAACCGGCCGAGGGCATCGGACGCGCACACGCTGTAATTGTCACAAAATGTCCGGCCAACATCACAGACGCGAAAAAAGAACAGATAAAAAAGATGCTTGGCACAAAAAAAGAGACTCCTGTATTCTTCTCGACAGTATGCTACGATGACCCTATCGCAATCTTCAACAACAGAAATGAGAAATGCGAAAATGACAATAAGTCGGAAATTTTATTATTGACAGGAATTGCACGTCCCGAGCCCTTGAAAAAAGAGCTTGAGAACAGAGGGGCAAACGTCACTTTGATGAAATACCCCGACCACCACCATTTTACAAGCAACGAGCTAAAAGAGATTGCAACAAAATTTGCGTCGCTGCCATCGGAGAAAAGAATGATAATAACCACCGAAAAAGATGCAGAAAGAATCGTCGGGCGCAACGACCTTCCTATTATAATAAAGGATAATATATACACAATACCTATAAAGGTAAAAATTACAGAAGACGAAAAAATGTTTAACCAAATAATTGTCGATTATGTTAGAAAAAATCAAAGAGACCGCTGAATTTTTGAAGTCAGTAATGAAGACTCGACCCGAGACAGCCATCATTTTGGGCACAGGCCTCGGCAGCCTTGTAAACGAAATAACAGAGAAATACGAAGTTCAATACAAAGATATTCCCAATTTTCCTCTTTCGACAGTAGAAGGTCATTCGGGCAAGCTCATCTTCGGAAAGTTAGGCAACAAGGACATTATGGCAATGCAGGGACGTTTCCACTACTACGAGGGCTACTCTATGAAAGAGGTTACATTCCCCGTAAGAGTGATGCGAGAGCTTGGCATAAAGACCCTATTTGTCTCTAACGCAGCGGGAGGCATGAACCCAGATTTTATAATCGGCGACCTGATGATAATCAAGGACCATATTAACACCTTCCCCGAGCACCCTCTGCGCGGCAAGAATATAGAGTATGGCGACCGTTTCCCCGACATGTGCAAGGCCTACGACCCCGAGCTTATTGCAAAAGCAAAAGAGATTGCGGCAGAAAAGGGAATAAGAGTGATGGAGGGTGTATATCTTGGTACACAAGGCCCCACATTTGAAACTCCTGCCGAGTATGTAATGTTCCACCGCATGGGTGGCGACGCAGTAGGAATGTCCACTGTCCCCGAAGTAATTGTAGCACGTCACTGCGGCATAAAAGTATTCGGAATATCGGTAATTACCGACCTTGGACTGGAAGGTGTTGTCGTAGAGGTCAGCCACGAAGAGGTTCAGAAGGCTGCCGACGAGGCACAGCCCAGAATGACAACAATATTCAAGGAGCTTATAAACAGAGCGTAACAGGCAGCAGTTTAAAATTCTAAAAAACGTTTATGAACGAGACACAAAGAACAGAAATAGCTACATTGGGAGAGTTCGGACTTATAGAACATCTGACGTCGGACATCACCCCCATAAACACAGAGACACTGACGGGGGTGGGCGACGACGCAGCCATTCTCGCTTTTAAAGAGGAGGATGAGGTGCTTGTATCGACCGACCTTTTGATGGAGGGCGTACATTTCGACCTCACATACGTGCCGCTTAAGCATTTGGGGTACAAAGCTGCAATGGTGAACTTTTCTGATATATACGCCATGAATGGAACGCCCAAACAGATAACCGTATCGGTTGCGCTGAGCAAAAGATTCTGCATAGAGGATATTGAAGATTTTTATGCCGGACTGAAACTCGCATGCGAACGACACAAGGTAGACATTGTTGGCGGTGACACAAGCTCGTCGCTGACAGGGCTCGCCATAAGCATCACTGTTATAGGCACTGCGCCAAAAGGCAAAAGCATAAAACGCAGCGGAGCAAAAATAACAGACCTCATTTGCGTGTCGGGAGACTTAGGCGCTGCCTACATGGGGCTGCAACTTCTTGAACGTGAAAAAATTGCAACAATGGACAAAGAGGGCCTTCAGCCCGACTTTGCAGGAAAAGAGTATATTCTCGAACGACAGTTGAAACCCGAGGCTCGTCGCGACATTATTGAGCGTCTGAGCGAGGCAAACGTAATACCTACCGCAATGATGGACGTGTCGGACGGGCTCTCATCGGAACTGATGCACATATGCAAACAGAGCAATGTAGGTTGCAGAATATACGAGGATAAAATACCCATAGACTACCAGACTGCAATAATGGCCGAAGAGTTGAACATGAATGTAATCACCTGCGCCCTAAACGGAGGGGAGGACTATGAACTGCTTTTCACCGTGCCCATAGCCGACCACGAAAAAGTTGCGGGAATGAAAGATGTACACTTAATAGGCCACATTGTGAAGGAGGAGCTCGGCGCTGCTCTCATCACGCGCGACGGCGTTGAAATGGAACTTAAGGCGCAAGGGTGGAACCCTATAAAAAATTAAGAAACAGTTTCTGATAATGCAAAAAAGATGTTTTTACATCACCTGATACAAACTATATTTCTTCTCGCAGGCGTTACATCACTCTTGGCTGCATTGCTCAACTGGGAGTGGTTCTTCAACACAAAAAACGCCGAACCGGTAGTAAGAACTTTCGGCAGGGAAAAGAGCCGATGGCTGTATGGGGTAATAGGTATTATACTTATTGCCGCAGCCATCGGTTTTTACTATCGCATCAAGGGACTGTAAATTCTCTATCCTTTTAGTACGTTGTATTAACGTCAATTAGATATAAGACTGTGTATTTATTATGGTGATTGAGGTAAATATTACCTCAATCGCTGTTTACTTTTATATTC
>CAZXIQ010000210.1:0-3716 GCA_964640785.1 uncultured Bacteroidaceae bacterium
GTAAAATCATCCTACTTTTTGTCCACGTTACCGCATTTTGTCTATTTTTGCAAATAGGAGTTTAACACACTAAATATAAATTATGTCTTGGCTTATAAGAATATATAATTTTTTACGCAGATTCATTAAGCGATGCAGCGTAAAGTATTATCGACAGATGAGTAAACATAAAATATCGTGGTCGCTGATAAAATTGGTAGAAAGTTTCAGTAAACTGCAATTAGCATCGGCAGCCCTGACTTACCATACAATTTTTGCCATAGTGCCAATAATGTCCTTGATGATTGCCATTGCAAAAGGATTGGGCTACGACGACCTTTTTGTCATGCAAATACAACGCATGTTCGAGGGACAGGAAATTATTTCTAACAGTCTACTACTATACGCCAACAGCTATTTGAGCAATACAAAAGTTACAATGTGGCTGGGTGTAGGTATAGGATTAATACTTTTGCTCTATTCGGTATTTTCAATATTCAGCACAATAGATGCAACATTTAATATGCTGTGGAACGAACGTGGACGAAGTTTCGGTAAACTCATAAAAACATTTGCCATTGTATTGGTAATGCCTTTCATTGTAGTACTTGCCCTTGTGCTATGGTGGAGTGTATCGTCTATTTTCAGCGACAGCATCGTACGAGAATTGAACGTGTTAATGGTCTCTGTATCAACCTACGTCCTTACGCTTTTTGCAGCATACAAATATATTCCCAAGACCAAGGTCAAGGCAAAATATGCAGCATTGTCGGCCTGTGTCTGCGGCTCGATATTTGCGTTGATGCAATATTTCAGCTACCATATTATTTCCTCTTTCAACTATCGCAACATATACGGCGACCTTGCAAGTTTAATGATATTTCTGCTGCTCATATACTTTTCGTGGACAGTATGTCTTGCCGGTTCAAAATGGAATTATTTTTTACAGAAAGCCGAAGAACAAGAGCGTGAAGATGATTATAAAAGCATAAACCACCACTATCACAAATTCTTGTGCCTGCTCATATTGGAACGCATAGAATCGTTGCATCCGTTTTCCGGTCGTTTCAATGCCGAAGTGCTCTCTGCAAACATCGAGAAAGAATATAGTATACCTACACACCTTACGCTTGACGTATTAAAATATTTACGCGAAAAAAAGATTATTTTCAAGGGAAAGAAAGAGATATTGCATTTAAGCAAACGATACAGTGAACGCACAGTGGGACAAATGATTAACGACCTTGACAATGCCGGACGCAACAGCGACGCAATGGCCATCTTGAGCGATATTCACAAAAATAAATCTTTCGCACGACTATGGGACGTTGTTAATGGCGAGAACAGCACAAACAACAATGAGATTCTTAAAACCCCTGTAAGTAAAATATTAGGAATAAGAAACATGTGCAAATAGTTTCACTTTAAACAAAATACTTTATCGATTGTTACATAAAAAAACAAGAGAATTTATGAATACAAAAAGTAAAGTATTTGAACTATTAAAATCAAACATAATAGTTTCATTAGCATCAATAACCCAAAATGGTTATCCGCGTCCCATTCCGATGAAAGTAGTCGCAGTGGACGAAGAAAACAACATTTGGTTTACAACCTCGCTCAAGAGCGATAAAGTGGAAGAGTTCAAGGAAAATCCTCGGGCAGGCGTTGCGTGCAGCAACGTGGAAATGTCAGTGTCGTTACAAGGCAAAATACACATCATAGAGGACAAAAAGCAGAAAAAAGAATTGTGGAACGATAGCATGAGAACATATTTCCCCGATGGTCCCGAATCAAAAGATTATTGTCTGCTTAAATTTATTCCCGAAAAGCTAAGAGCGGTAACAGTGGACGACATTCACCGCTACGAGGTAAAAACCATTGTTTTATTGAAGCAATAGCCTATATAAAAGTGGAGTAGAGTATGGCCCCGGCTACTGTCATGCAACCGGCAACAGCAATAGACAAACTGCTCATTGCACCCTCTATTTGTCCCATTTGCATTGCTTTTGCCGTGCCCATGACATGAGCCGAGGAACCTATTGCAATGCCTCGAGCTACGGGGTGCTTTATTCCGCACAGTCTACATATAATATCACCGGCAATATTCCCGAACAGTCCGGTAATCATTATAGACGCAACAGTTATTGAAACATACCCTTCAAGTTCTTGCGACAAGCCAATACCAATGGCAGTAGTTATAGATTTTGGCAACAAGGTAACATATTCGCAGTGTCCCAACTTGAACAGGAGTGCCATAATAAAAATCGTCGTTAAGCTTGTAACAACACCGGAGGCAATACCCACAATGATAGCGGTAAAATTTTTCTTTAGAAGTTTATACTGTTCATACAAAGGTATTGCCAGACATATTGTTGCCGGCGTCAGCAAATAGCTTAAATATTTTGCACTATTATTATAAGTGTCATACTCTATACCCGATGCAAGCAATACTATAATTGTCAAAGCGATAGCCACAAGCAAAGGGTTGAATATAAAAATCTTGAAATATTTTTGAGCCTTAATGCCGACACAATAAGCTGCAATAGTAAGAATTACCCCGAAAAACATGGATGCATCTACAAACTCATTCATCTTTTATTCTTTGTTTTAAAATTAATTATAAACTGTGTAATTCGGCCGGCAGTGGCAGCAACAGCAATGGTGCTTATTAACGAAATAACAATTATCGCAACAATAAAATCCTGCATCGTCACCCACGATTCTATAAGCCCTACCGTTGCCGGAATAAACAGCAAAGGCATTATTTCTATAAGAAATTTACCTGTCTCTTTTACAGCAGACAGCTTTATCACCCCCGTTACAAGAGCAATAAATAATAGAATCATTCCATAAATACTCGCAGGAATAGGCAAAGGGATAATATAATTCAACACTTCACCAATAAAGGACATTGCAAGAATTATTCCGAATTGCGTAAGATATTTCATTATACAAACAATAGACGTAAAAAGAAAAATATTACAGGAACAAGAAGAGCGGGTAACATATTTACAGTCTTACAATCCTTAATTTTCAAAATAGATAATCCCGTACATACGATAAGCACACCTCCGACAATGGAAATTTCCCTAATCAGCGACTCCGAAAGAATATTTCCGAAATTTACAGTCAGCAGATATATACCGCCTTGCCACGCAAACAATATTGCAGCAGCCCAAATGACACCAATTCCATAAGAAGCAGCAAGAACAATAGACGTTACAAAATCCAATGTTGCATTGGTGATAAGAAAAGTATTATCGCCATACAAAGCACTCATCATAGGCCCTACGATAGAGAGCGTACCTATACAATATAACAACGATGCAGTTGTCAATCCCTCGGCAAGAGCAGAATTATTCTTTCTGTTCATTGTGCGCTTAATCCTTGTATCAAGATTCAAAATAGTGCCCACAAGCGACCCCGCAGCAAGGCTTACAATAAACAGCACAGGAAATTCACTATCATTCATGCGTGTGATGCAAGCATTGAACCCCAGCGCAAGACACGCCAACCCTAAAGCATTAAAAAGTGCAGACGTATACTCTTCTTTTATTCCACGTCTGAGTACCGAACCAATTATACTACCAGCTATAATAGTACATGTATTTATAATAGTACCTGTCATACAAATAAAAATTAAAAACATGAAAAATCACGCAAAATTAATTTTATTATAATAAATAACAAAAAAATATATATTTTTAATGAACAAAATTAAACCCATAATTGTT
>CAZXIQ010000211.1:0-3683 GCA_964640785.1 uncultured Bacteroidaceae bacterium
CTACTTTCATTTGTTGGTTTTTAATTTGGAATCAGAGCCAACTGCTGATTCGCATATATAACAAAAATCAAGTCCGGGTAAAACTTTACCCGGACTTGATTTTTGTTTTTAACAATGTAGTAGCTTGTTTGAGCCGAGTCGGGGACTCGAACCCCGGACCTACTCATTACGAATGAGTTGCTCTACCAACTGAGCTAATTCGGCAATATTGCTTTTGTTAATGCGGTGCAAAGGTAATGATAAAATGCTTTATTGCAATAAAAATTGTCTGTTTTTTAAGCAACTGTTTAAATTTCTTTCAAAAAAGTTGATTACATTATCCGCGAGTTGTGCTTGAAATTTTTCTTATGCGGCTTGTATTATCATTCGTTTTATTGTTCAAAAATGCTTGTTTTTTGTGATAATAAGAAACTGTTTCTAAGGCGATGAAAATGCAAACAATTTTTGAGTTTTTTTTCAAGAATGTAAAGTGGGGTGATGTGTGAATTGTTTTTTCAAAAAATAAATTGTTTATTCTTTACTACGTCTTTGCTTATTGCTGAAAATTATATATCTTTGCACCATAAATATTGCGAACATAGGTTGCACTCGCTTTGTAATCTGCAAGAAAACTTGCTTACGCTCGTTTGCACTATATTGGCAGCAAAATTTGAATAATGGAAAAAGGCATAAATGATATTTGATGCTTTTTTCTTTGACAGTTTGATGATTATATATAGGATGATACGATTAATGTTGTTTACCAAGAGTATGAAACAGTACTGTATGCAGGGTAACGGTAATTTCTGTTTATCCGTAACTGATAATCGCTCTTATTCTTTGTGCGGCAATTATTTGTTGTTGTCTGTATATAAGTATATTGTTTATGGTCGTTTCTGTTGAAACGACTATTTTTTTATAAATTTATAGTTTTTTATGGAACCATTGGTGCATGAGTGTGGCGTTGCCATGATACGCTTGCGTAAACCTCTAAGCTATTATCAAGAGAAATATGGGACGTGGGCGTATGGTATGAACAAACTTTTTCTGCTTATGAACAAGCAGTATAATCGCGGACAGCAAGGTGCGGGTATAGCATGTGTTAAACTTGAAGCTAATCCCGGTGAAGATTATATGTTCCGTGAAAGAGCTGAGGGCTCGGGAGCTATTTCCGAAATTTTTGCTGCAGCCGAAAAAAAATATGTAAATGCTCCTGCCGAATTGAGAAATGATGCTGATTATGCATATAGAAATTTGCCTTTTGCAGGCGAACTTTATATGGGACATCTTCGTTATACGACAAGTGACAAAGAGGGATTGCAGTTTGTACACCCATTCTTGAGACGTAATAATTGGCGTGCAAAGAATCTTGCTCTTTGCGGTAATTTCCATATTACCAATATGGATAAAATTTTTAAAGAACTTGTTTCGCACGGACAGCATCCCCGTGTGTATGCCGATACATACATTTTACTTGAACTTATGGGGCACCGTCTCGACCGCGAAGTTGAACGAGTTTTTAAAGAGTGTGAGGCTGAAGGCCTTGAAGGAATGGATATTACAAAGACTATTGAGGATCGCATAGACATGGCAAATGTGCTGAATACTTCTACTCCTTTGATGGATGGAAGTTATATTTTTTGCGGTATAACCGGTAGTGGCGAAATGTTTACTATGCGTGACCCTTGGGGCATACGTACCGCTTTCTGGTATGCTAATGATGAGATTTTTGCTGTTGCCAGCGAGCGTGTTGCACTTCAGACTACTCTTAATCTTCAGACCGACCAAGTGGTTGAATTGAAACCCGGCGAGGCTCTCATAATGGATAAATTCGGTAATCTGCGTCAAGAGCAGTTGATGCCACAAATTTCCATGCAGTCTTGCTCGTTTGAACGTATATATTTTAGCCGTGGCAACGACAGAGATATTTATTTGGAAAGAAAGAAACTTGGTGCCAATCTTCGCGACCAGATTCTAAAGGCTGTAAATTACGACCTTGACAATACGGTGTTCTCTTTTATCCCGAATACGGCAGAAATGGCTTTCTATGGAATGGTCGATTCAATGGAGGATTATCTTAATGAGTGGAAAATAAAAGAGATTGCCGCCAACAAAGATAATCTGACAGACGTAAAGATAAAAGATATTCTCTCGCGCAGGGTGCGTCAAGAGAAGGTTGCCAACAAGGATATTAAGATGCGTACGTTTATATCTACCGATGTTAAGCGTAACGACCTTGCAGCTCACGTGTATGATATTACATACGGAACAATAAGGCCGAAGGTTGATAATCTGGTTGTTATTGACGACAGTATTGTTCGTGGAACAACCCTCAGACAGAGTATTTTGAATATTCTTGACAGACTTGAGCCGAAAAAGATAATTGTTGTGTCGTCGAGTCCACAGATAAGATACCCCGACTATTATGGTATAGACATGGAAAAATTTGACCATTTTGTGGCTTTCTTTGCAGCTCTCGATTTGTTGAAGGACAAGGGGCTTGAATGTGTGATACACGATACGTATAAACAATGTGTCGAGGAAATTAAAAAAGATGATAAGGATATTATAAATTGTACTCGTGCATTGTATGCTCCGCTTACTGCCGACGAAGTTTCGGCAAAAATAGTGGAATTGCTGAAACCTACCGACCTGAAAGCCGAGCTTGAGATTGTCTTCCAAAGTATGGAGGGGTTACACAAGGCTTGTCCCGCACATCCCGGTGATTGGTACTTCTGCGGCAAATATCCCACTGCCGGCGGAAATAAAATGGCAAACATCGCTTACATTGAATATTACGAATCGAAAATATTGAAAAATAATAAATGCTAAATACCGAAAAGGATATGAAAGAAAAACTTAAGAAAGTGTTGCTGCTTGGTTCGGGTGCATTGCGCATTGGGCAGGCAGGAGAATTCGATTACTCCGGTTCGCAAGCTTTGAAGGCGTTGCGTGAGGAGGGTATACAGTCAGTATTGGTTAATCCCAACGTTGCAACAATTCAAACATCTGAGGGTATTGCCGATAAGGTTTATTTCCTTCCCGTAAATACATATTATGTAGAGGAGATTATTAAAAAGGAGCGTCCCGACGGTATTTTGTTGGCCTTCGGAGGTCAGACTGCATTGAACTGTGGTACTGAACTTTATACAAAAGGAATTCTGCAAAAGTATGGTGTTAAGGTGCTTGGTACCTCTGTCGAGGCTATCATGTACACCGAGGACCGCGACCTTTTTGTGAAGAAACTCGATGAGATTCCCATGAAGACTCCCGTCAGTCAGGCTGTGGAGAGCATGGAGGATGCTCTTAAGGCTGCTCGTGAGATTGGTTATCCGGTAATGGTTCGTCCTTCCTATTCTTTGGGCGGATTGGGCAGTGGTATCTGTCGCGACGAGGCTACTTTTATAGAACTTGCCGAGAGCGCTTTCACCTTTGCCAACCAGATTCTTGTAGAGGAGTCTTTGAAAGGCTGGAAAGAGGTTGAGTTTGAGGTTATTCGCGATGCTAATGACCACTGTTTCACAGTTGCAAGCATGGAGAACTTTGACCCTCTGGGTATTCACACAGGCGAGTCTATCGTTGTTGCTCCCACATGTTCGCTCAGCGAGGAACAGGTGAAGATGTTACAAGAAATTTCTGTTAAGTGTATCCGTCACTTGGGTATTGTGGGCGAGTGTAATATTCAGTATGCTTTCAATGCCGAG
>CAZXIQ010000212.1:0-3682 GCA_964640785.1 uncultured Bacteroidaceae bacterium
TGCGTTTAGCCGTTTTTTTTGTGCATCTGATTTCTGCTGCTTGCACACTGCTATATGCCGAAGAATTCCCTCTTTTTAATATTCTTAAATATAAATTAACGTTTGTTATTGGTGAAAAGCCACAAAAAAACTATCGAACAAGCAAAAAGCGGGATTTTTTTTGAAAATATGCTTAATATGTCGTAATTTTGCAATTCTATTTTAGCGAAGAATTTTAAATAATTATTGATTATATGAATTTTACATTGAAAAATCAGGACGCTACGAGCGCCCGCTTGGTGGTTACTGTACAAGAGGCAGACTATGCTGCATTGGTAGAGAAAACACTTAAAAACATCAAACAGAAGGCTAATATCCCCGGTTTCCGTCCCGGAATGGTGCCCATGGGCTTGATTAAAAAACAGTATGGTACATCTGTTAAAGCCGAGGAAATTAATAAGTTGTTGCAGACAAAGATTTTCGAGTATATCAAAGAGAATAATGTAGATATGCTGGGTGAGCCTCTGCCCGATGCTGAGCAGCAGAGCACAATAGACTTGGCAGGCGGCACAGACTTCGATTTTGAGTTCCGCATTGCGCTTGCTCCCCAATTTGATGCAACATTGACAAAAGACGACAATATTGCATATTACAAAATACAGCCCACAGACGAAATGGTTGAGGGTCAGGTTAAGGCATACGCACAGCGCTGTGGCGAGTACAAGCAGGTTGATGCTTATGAGAATGGCGATATGCTCAAGGGTACCATTGCCGAGGTTGCCGAGGGTGGCATTGAGGTTAAGGATGCTGTGATGATGCCTTCGTACATGAAGAACGACGAGCAGAAAGCTCTGTTCGATGGCAAGAAGGTGGGTGACGTTGTTACATTCAACCCCAATGCTGCATACGATGGCAATGCTGCCGAGCTTGCATCGCTCTTGAAGATTGAAAAAGAGAAAGTTGCCGAGGTTACAGGCGATTTTAATTTTACAGTAACAGAAATTACACGTTTCGTTGCAAGCGAGCTTAACCAGAATGTCTTTGACGCAGCTTTCGGCAAGGATGCTGTTAAGACAGAAGAGGAGTTCCGCGCAAAAATCAAAGAGGATATTGCTGCACGTTTCGAGGTTGAGAGCGACTACAAACTGATGCTCGACGCACGCACATATTTGATGAACCGTATAGGCAAGATGGAGTTCAACGAAGAGATTCTTCGCGAGCTTATGATGGCAAACAAGGCCGACGAAAATGCAACTATCGACGACGAGACTTTCCAGAAGAGCCTTACCGAACTTTCATGGCATCTTGTAAAAGAGCAGCTTGTTAAGAAAGCCGAGGTTAAAATCGACGAAAATGATATTCTCGGTGCAGCGAAAGAGGCTACTCGCGCACAGTTTGCACAGTATGGCATGGGCAATGTTCCCGACGAACTTCTCGAGAACTATGCAAAAGAGATGATCAAGCAGGACAAGACAAGAGAAATGCTTGTGAACAGAGCTATTGATGTTAAGCTTATCTCTGTGATAAAAGAGGCTGTGACACTCGTCGAAGAGGAGGTCTCTGTTGAGGAATTCAACAAAAAAGTGTCAGAAAACGATTAATATATAGTCTATTAAGAGAACTTTAGAAACTGTTTGAAGTTTATATATTTTGAATGTTATAAAATTTGAACAGTTTCTAAATTTGATGATTGGTTATGATGAAAGATGATTTTAGAAAATATGCCACAGGGCATATGGGTATAAACAGTATGGTACTCGACGATGTGATAAAGGCACAGTCGCAGTATCTTAATCCTTATATCCTCGAGGAGAGACGGCTCAATGTCACCCAGATGGATGTATTTTCGCGATTGATGATGGACAGAATCATCTTTTTGGGCACTCCCATTGACGACTATACTGCAAATACCTTGCAAGCACAACTCCTTTACCTCGACTCGGTAGATAGCGGTAAGGATATTTCAATATATATAAATTCTCCCGGTGGGTCGGTGAGCGCGGGCTTGGGCATATACGACACTATGCAGTACATAAGCAGCGATGTTGCTACTATATGTACAGGCATGGCTGCAAGTATGGCAGCAGTGTTGCTCGTTGCCGGTGCCGAGGGTAAACGTTCGGCTCTGACACACAGCAGAGTGATGATACATCAGCCTATGGGCGGTGCGCAAGGACAAGCAAGTGATATTGAAATTACGGCACGCGAAATTCAAAAATTGAAGAAAGAACTTTACACTATTATTGCCGACCATAGTCATCAGCCTTACGACAAGGTGTGGGCCGACAGCGACCGCGACTATTGGATGACTGCGCAAGAGGCACAGGAGTATGGCATGATAGACAGAGTGCTTGTTCGTAAGAAATAATCTATGACGGAAAAAAACAAAAGAAGATGCAGCTTTTGCGGCAGGACGGAAAATGAGGCCGGAATGCTCATAAGCGGCATGAGTGGCTATATATGTACAGGGTGCGTGGAGCAGGCCCACGAGATTTTGCGCGAAGAGAATCTGCTCGCAAAATCCGATTTTGAACTTAAAGAACTTCCCAAACCCAAAGAGATAAAGGCTTTTCTCGATAATTATGTAATTGGGCAGGACGAGGCCAAGCGTGTGCTGTCGGTCTCTGTTTACAATCACTATAAACGCCTTATGCAACGCGATAGTGACGACGATGTAGAGATTGAAAAGAGTAACATTATAATGGTGGGCAGCACAGGTACGGGTAAGACGTTGCTGGCTCGCACCATTGCCCGATTGCTGAAAGTCCCCTTTACCATCGTTGATGCTACGGTGCTTACCGAGGCCGGTTATGTGGGCGAGGATATTGAGAGCCTATTGACACGATTGTTGCAAGCTGCCGACTATGATGTTGAGGCTGCCGAACGAGGCATTGTGTTTATCGACGAAATAGATAAAATTGCTCGTAAAGGCGATAATCCCTCTATCACACGCGACGTAAGTGGCGAGGGTGTGCAGCAGGGGCTGCTTAAGCTGCTCGAAGGTTCTATCGTAAATGTGCCGCCACAGGGCGGGCGCAAACATCCCGAGCAGAAAATGATTCCCGTGAACACACGCAATATTCTGTTCATCTGCGGCGGAGCGTTCGACGGAATAGAGAAAAAGATAGCACAAAGGCTCAATACACATGTTGTCGGCTACGATTCGGTTCAGAATAACAAAAATGTTGATAAGAACAATATAATGCAATATGTTCTTCCGCAGGATTTGCGCTCTTTTGGTCTTATTCCCGAAATTGTAGGACGTCTGCCAATTCTCACATTCCTGAAACCCCTCGACCGTACGGCGTTGAGAAATATTCTCACCGAACCTAAAAACTCCATTGTGAAACAATACATCAAACTGATGGAAATGGATGGTGTAGAACTCACTTTCGACGACGATGCGCTCGAATATGTGGTAGATAAAGCTCTCGAATATAAATTGGGTGCGCGCGGATTAAGGTCAATAGTGGAGTCGGTGATGATGGACAAAATGTACGAAATGCCGTCGATGGACGAAAAAAAATGCTGCATAACCAAAGAATATGCAAGTACGCAATTTGCAAAATGCAATCCTATGGATTTTAAAAATTAAGTATAATTCCCCGCATGGTCAGTTGCGGGGAATTTTTTTAATAATTGCTTGGCAATTTGTTGATTAGTGCTGTTCACTGCAAAATGATGCAAACGGAAAATGCTTTTT
>CAZXIQ010000213.1:0-3619 GCA_964640785.1 uncultured Bacteroidaceae bacterium
GAAAATGCCGATTCTGTCAATCTTTTAAAGTATAACTTATAAAACAAATACCATGTTAGACGTAAAATCTTGTTTGAATGACTGTGAGGAGATGATGGAAATGGCTGTAATGCACCTCGAAGACGAATTTTCTCATATACGCGCCGGTAAAGCCAATGTACATATTCTCGATTGTGTGAGAGTAAACTCTTATGGCTCCGAAGTTCCCCTTAACAACGTAGCCACCATTACCACTCCCGACCTGCGTACTATTAACATTAAGCCGTGGGACAAAAGCATGTTTGGCGCAATAGAAAAGGCCATCATCGACTCTCCCGTAGGCATTATGCCCGCAAACAATGGCGAGGTTATTATTTTGGCAATTCCTCCATTGACAGGTGAGCGTCGTCAGCAACTTGTAAAGCAGTGTGCCAAAGAAATGGAGACAGCCAAGATAAGTATTCGCAATGCACGTCGCGACGGCATCGACACGCTTAAAAAAGCCATCAAGGATGGTCTGCCCGAAGATATGGAAAAAGATGGCGAAGAGAGTTTGCAGCGCATTCACGACAAATATATCAAAAAGACCGAAGAACTCTTTGCTGCAAAAGAGAAAGAGATAATGACTGTATAGGTGTGCAAGGATTAGTAATAAAAAATACCGGTAATATATACAGCGTCAAGACCGACGGCGGAGTGGTTGAGTGTCGCATAAAAGGCAATTTCCGATTAAAGGATATAAAAAGCACCAACCCCGTCGCTGTGGGCGACTATGTAAAAATATCTATGCGCGAGGATAATACCGCTTACATAAGCGAAATACTTCCTCGTCGCAACTACATTGTACGCAAAGCATCCAACTTGTCCAAGCAGTCTCACATATTAGCTGCAAATGTAGATATTTGTCTGCTTGTGGTAACCGTGAATTATCCTGCAACCTCCACGACATTCATCGATCGTTTCCTTGCATCGGCCGAGGCCTATCGTGTGCCTGTGGTGCTGGTCTTTAACAAGGCCGACCTATACAACGATGTTGAGCGCGATTCAATGGAAACTCTCATTAAACTATACGAGGCCATAGGCTATCGTTGTCTGCGCACTGTTGCCACCGACGGACAGGGTATTGAAGAACTGAAGGACATTGTGAAAGGTCGCGTGTCGTTGCTCGCCGGAAACTCGGGAGTGGGAAAGTCGAGCCTTGTAAATGCCGTTTCTCCCGAGACGGCTGCACGCATAGGCGAAATTTCCAAAATACACAACAAGGGCATGCACACAACAACATATTCCGAAATGTTCGAACTTATGCCCGGCAGCTATCTTGTAGACACCCCGGGGGTGAAGGGCTTCGGTACATATGACATGGAGGTCGAGGAAATTGCCGACTATTTTATTGAAATATTCGAATGTTCCAAAGGGTGTCGATTCGGAAACTGTACCCATATACACGAACCGGGTTGCGCTGTCGTCGAGGCTGTCAAGCGCGGTGATATTGCACTTTCGCGGTACTCTTCGTACCTGAGCATGATAGAGGAAAAGAAAGAGGGAAAGTATCGTACCTCGGAATAAAAAAATTGAATATATGAAAAACATATTTTTAATAATATCAATGCTTGCGGTCATGGTCGGTTGCGACAATGATCGTTTTTTTGTTGATGGAAACAAACTTTTATTTTGTGACGAGACGGTGGGTGAATTTATTCCATGCACCCGGCAAGGTGTAAGTTACAAGGATGCAGTGGAAAGAGTGTCCGATGATGTTTTTAAAGTGACAAGAACTTTTATTGCACATGAAAATATAGACTCGGTACGCTTGACGTTCGATTTTCGACACGCACACAAATGCCGACAGGCAATAATCCCTTCAGTCTGCTACAATGGCAACTATTGGGGACGCGGCAAAGAGCCTAAAGGCTTCATGACAAATGGCGTGTGGCACACATACTCCTATCGTCGCACCCCTATTCCCGGAGTAACATATTCCGAGGGCGATAAATTTGCAGTGGCAATATGGAGCGAAAAACCTGTAAACAGCGTCGATGCCTTTTCGTGCAGTCTGATGCCTGACAGCGCCTCCGTCACCCACTCGCTGATTATCCCCGAAGAGGAGCGGCCCTTTACTTATGTCGATAAGAACAGATACAGCGGCGAATATGTTGCAAAAATGTCCATGAGTAAAGGCGAGACAAAAACTATACAAGCGTATATATTCGTGGCCGATAAGAGTGCTGTTCGCAATTCGCTCGCAATGTTTCTTGATAAAGCATGGGCTCTTGCCGAAAAGGATTATGCCAATGTAATAACTGCTGATAAAGTGTGGGAGTATGGCGTAAAATATGCCAAAGAGTCTCTGTGGGCCGAAGAAGAGGCCTATAAGGGTTTCAGCATAGGGCTTGTGCCCGACGGCAAAGGTGGCTGGAAACAGCGTCCGTTCATAAAATACGAAATAGGGTGGTGCGGACAAAATGCCTCTTTCATCAACACTCTGCTTGTCGATTACCTGAAGAGCGGCAACGCAGACTCCCGTGATAAGGCGCTTGCGGCACTCGACACGTGGACCGCGCCTCACATGCAGTTCGAGAATGGTTTTTATGTGGTAAGCTACGATGATATTCTCGGCAAACGGCAAAATATAGTTTCCGATGCGTGCAATCTTGGCACTGCTGCCTACAACTTCTTCGAAACGGCCGAACTTCTGGAAAAATGCAAACTTCCCGAACGTGTGGCAAGGGTAAAAGAGATTGCGCTTGGAATATGCAACTTTGTGAAAGCCGACCAGCAGCCTGATGGCATCTATGGTAAAGGATGGAACAGCACCGGCGAGTGCCTCTATCGTGACGGCACGGTGGGTGCCTTCATGATACCTCCCATGCTTGCATCCTATAAAGTTACAGGCGATGAAAGTTATCTGCTCTCGGCCAAAAAGGCTTATGAATACTATTATGCCGAATTTTTTAAGAATGGGTACACCACAGCAGGCGCGCTCGACACATGGTGCATAGACAAAGAGTCGTCAATGCCTTTGTTGCGTGCGTCGATAGCCCTGTTCGACATTACCGGCGACTCTGCCTATATATACAACGCCGAGCAGACATCATATTATCTGTCCACTTGGCTGTGGCATTATAAAGCCGACTACGACAGTGATACGGACATGATACGCTACGGCTATAATACTTTCGGCGCAACGTCAGTGTCGGTACAACACCACCATCTTGACGTGTATGCCCTATTCTGGGTGAGTGAATGGCTGCGTCTGGCCGAAATTACGGG
This sequence comes from uncultured Bacteroidaceae bacterium, assembly GCA_964640785.1. GTDB lineage: Bacteria > Bacteroidota > Bacteroidia > Bacteroidales > Bacteroidaceae > HGM04593. The sequence goes on from CAZXIQ010000213.1 coordinate 3,250, forward strand.
AAATAGCATGTGGCGCGAGAAGGCGCTTGCCATCTGGGCCAACGGATGTCAGTTAATATCGGACGGCTCGCTCGAAATTAACGGTAAGGTGCGTCCCATAGGTGGCCAGAATGAGGCATTCTTTAATTGCCGATGGGGCTTCGGCGGCACTCCCGGAAAGTCGCGCATAAACGATTGGTTAGTAGCATGGCCGGGTGCTTTCAGGTTAGAGACATTGAGAAAACTTGACGATTGGTCGCTGCTCGACGCGGCAAAATAATCTCTATAAAACAGGCTCGTTCCGGTGCCGGAACGAGCCTGTTTTATAGAGATTATTTTTTGGTAATGATGCCAAAAGTGGCGCTTTTTGAATAAAAATTACGTGGTGAGA
>CAZXIQ010000214.1:0-3616 GCA_964640785.1 uncultured Bacteroidaceae bacterium
GTTTATTTTGTTCTACTCTCGGCTTGCGCTATCTTTAGATAAAATAGGCGGCGCCTCGGAATAAAAAACAAACAAGTTTATTTTGTTCTACTCTCGGCTTGCGCTATCTTTGCAAACGAAAGTTTGCAAACAAAAAAGAAAACAGCATGATTACTGCCGACCAATTAAAGGATATTAAAGAGAGGACAGCAGCTCTTAAACAATATCTCGCAATAGACGAGAAAATAATTCAGGTTGAAGAAGAGCAGTTGCGCACACAGGCTCCGGGTTTCTGGGACGATGCCAAAGCAGCCGAGGCGCAAATGAAAAAAGTAAAATCCATACAAAGTTGGATTGATGGATATAAAGCCGTAAACAACCTTACCGAAGAGGTGGAAATTGCAATGGAAATGTTCCGCGAAGAGGCTGTTAGCGAAGAGGAAATTGACGATGCCTACACAAGAGCATTGGCAGCCATAGAAGAGCTTGAACTTAAAAACATGTTACGCGGCGAGGGCGACTCTATGAGCTGTGTGTTGAAGATAAATTCAGGTGCAGGTGGCACAGAAAGTCAGGACTGGGCCGAAATGCTCATGCGCATGTATATGCGTTGGGCCGAGGCCAACAAATATAAACTATCGACCATAAACCTGCAAGAAGGCGACGAGGCCGGCATAAAAACAGCAACCATACAGATAGACGGCCCATTCGCCTATGGTTATTTAAAAGGCGAGAATGGCGTACACCGCCTTGTGCGCGTCTCACCCTACAATGCCCAAGGTAAACGCATGACCTCCTTTGCATCGGTATTTGTCACCCCACTTGTAGACGACACTATCGAAATTGTAATTAACCCTGCCCTGCTGTCGTGGGACCTTTTCCGTAGCGGCGGCGCAGGCGGACAGAATGTAAACAAAGTAGAGTCGGGTGTACGTCTGCGTTACCAATATAAAGACCCCGACACAGGCGAGGAAGAGGAAATATTAATCGAAAATACCGAAACACGCGACCAGCCCAAGAACAAGGAAAAGGCTCTTGCCCTGCTTAAATCGCAACTCTATGATAAGGAGCTTAAAAAACGTCAGCGCGAAAAAGACAAAATAGAGGCCGGAAAGAAAAAGATTGAATGGGGCTCACAGATTAGAAGTTACGTCTTTGACGACCGACGTGTGAAGGACCACCGCACAGGTTTCCAGACCTCGGACGTTGGCGGAGTGATGGATGGAAAGATAGACGGATTCATAAAAGCCTATCTGATGGAATTTGCCGAAGAGGCTCAATAAAAAAACATGGCACTCGAAATTGAACGTAAATTTTTGGTAACCAACGAGAGTTACCGCACCGAAGCTTTTCGTTCGGATAGAATAGTACAAGGCTATTTGTGCCGACAAAATGGAAACTCGGTCAGAGTGAGGATAAGAAACGACAAAGGCATTCTCACAATAAAAGGCCCATCGTTCAACGGAGGACTCAGCCGCTACGAGTGGGAAAAAGAGATTACCCTCGCCGAGGCCGAAGAACTACTACTGCTATGCGGCGATGCACATATAGAGAAACGACGCTATCTGGTAAAATGTGGCAAGCACGTTTACGAAGTAGACGAGTTTTACGGTGATAACCAAGGACTTGTAGTAGCAGAGATAGAGCTTGACGACGAAGAAGAGAAATTCGAAAAACCCTCATTCTTGGGAAAAGAGGTAACGGGAGATAAAAAATACTACAACTCACACCTCACACGTTTCCCATACAAATATTGGAGTAATGAGTGAATAAAAGCTTGCTTATTTGCAACGAATGACGACAATATTGGCGAACAACGCAAATATTGGAGTAATGAGTGAATAAAGCTTGCTTATTTGCAACGAATGACGACAATATTGGCGAACAACGCAAATATTGGAGTAATGAGTGAATAAAGCTTGCTTATTTGCAACGAATGACGACAATATTGGCACTTCCTATCGAACAATCAGATTACGTACAGCTGGATACATAAACTCCTTAACCTTTTCAAAAGGCACTACACAACAAGGTGCGCCTATATAAGGCGTTATAAGAACACTCTTATTTTTAATTTGAGGATAGCTCTAATCTTTTTCAAGTTTGCATCTATACTTTTAGCTGTATAAAAAATTAGCAAAAATGCGAATAATTCAAAAAAGCATATTATATTTGCAATATAAATTCATTTAGGATTGTTATTACAATGAAAATAGAATTTAAAGATGCTGCATTAGAGGAATTATATGTAAATGGCACTACAACAAGTAGCCAATACCGTAAATTGGCAAAAGATGTGGTAAGGCAGTATGTAAAGGTTGTGAATTTTATGAGAGCTGCACGACGCATAGAAGATTTATATTGCATTAAATCGCTACACTATGAAAAGAAAAAGGGATATTTAAATGGCGTTGATGCCGTTTGGATAAACAAGCAATACCGCTTGTTGTTCAACAGTACTCCCAACGAAGAAGGTATAGTTGTAAACGCATTGTTGTTTGAAATATCAAAGCATTATGAATAAGGAAAATTTGACACCATTTATTGCCACTCATCCCGGAGTAATGATTAAGGATGAGCTGAAAGAAAGGAAAATGACGCAGAAACAATTGGCAACAGAATCGGGCATCAAGGTTTCTGTTTTGAGCGAGACTATCAATGGCAAACGTTCAGTATCGTTGAACGTAGCTGTTGCTCTCGAAAAGGTATTTGGTATTCCTGCTGATGTCTGGATGAATATGCAGACACAATATGACCTTGATGCCGCCAATATAGCAACTCGTGGTAATAAAAGCGAAACAGTTGAAGTTATTATTCCTATACGCGACCGCAATCTGCTTAAAGAGATTGCCCGTAAATTTGGTTGGGCTTGTATATTATAGCCACCTAAAAAAACAACGGAACCACCTACATATAAGGTAGCTCGTGGGATAATTTAGTAGTAGTTTAAATTCTCGTTGCAAGAACAAGCCGAGGTACAATTCTTTGAATATTTTATTGTTGCATTCATATTGCAAAAAATAAACAATATTGTTTAGAAAATAAACTGCAAAACAGAATTATTATCAAATATTGGTGACCAAAAAAAAGAAATATACCCGAAAATGACGACACTGACCAAAGAAGAACAACATGCTAACTATTGTTGCTCTTCTTTTTTTTCTTATATGCCAAAACCCAAGGACGAATAAAATATTTTGCAAAGAAAAGAGCAAAAATCACCCCAAGCGCATTAAACAAAAAATCGTACCAGTCCATTCCGCGATAAGAGGTGAAATTGCCCTGCATAACCTCTATTAATCCACTGAATATAATGGGCACGATAACCGCACCTATGATAACACGTTTATAACTCAACCCTTTATGCGAAAAGAAATATTCGAGCCACACAACGGAACAGAAACCTGCATACATGCAAAAATGAGCAAGCTTATCCAAATTATCTATATGGATAACTTTTTCCTTGGGAGGCTTAAAAAAAGAGAGGTACAAAATTACCGCTACAACAAACAACGACAAAGGGTAGCGCTTTATAAATCTAAAAACCAAACTCATCTTGAAATATTTTCTCTGAAATTTTAATAGGAAAATAATCTAATTTATATATTTTCGCATACAAAGATACATAAAACAAAGT
>CAZXIQ010000215.1:0-3615 GCA_964640785.1 uncultured Bacteroidaceae bacterium
ACTGCTGAAATTACTACCATTGCTTTACATAAAAGCACAGATGCTCCCCGAAGGCGAGCCTTTCAACGAAGATGAATTGGAAACATTTGTGACAGAAGAGACCTATGAAGTTGTCAGGCTTACGCTGACCGAGTTTTTTGCACAATACGACACCTACCTCGATGTATTTGTTGCTGAGATGAAATACAGCGATACGCCCATAACAAAAAGCATATCCGAAGACCTCGCAGACATCTATCAGGATGTTAAGAATTTTGTCACACAGTTTCAAATAGGGATAAACGAAACGATGCACGATGCAATACTCGAGTGCAGCGAACATTTTCGCTTATATTGGGGGCAAACTTTGGTAAACACCCTGCGCGCCCTTCACGAGCTCAAGTATAACACACCGGACAATGATGCAAACGACGAAAGCAACGAAGAAGATGAATTTTAGTCCGACGATAGAAAAAAGCGAAGTGTCAAAATACCCAACCGTACAATTTACGGGACGCATAATTACCATCGACACAAAAGCCGACACGGAACGCGCGGCACAAGCACTTTCAAAAGAAAAAATATTAGGTCTCGACACAGAGACAAGGCCATCGTTTCGCAAAGGGGTACACTACAACGTGTCGTTATTGCAACTATCCACCGCCGACACATGCTATCTTTTCAGGCTGTGCCGCACAGGGCTCACCGACAAACTTATAGAGCTATTGGAAAGCACAAACGTAAAAAAAGTAGGAGTGTCGCTACACGACGATTTTCACGTATTAAAAGCCCGACGCAGTTTCACTCCCGGCTGTTTCGTAGAACTGCAAAAATACGTATCGGACTTTGGAATAGAAGAGATGAGCCTGCAAAAGATATACGCAATAATCTTTGCACAACGCATCTCAAAAAGTCAGCAGCTTACAAATTGGGACGCCGACGTGCTCACCGACAAACAAAAAACATACGCAGCAACAGATGCTTGGGCATGCCTGAACATCTACAACCATCTTGAAAGAATAAAAGAGAGCAAATAAACATGGAAAAAGCCGTAATACTTAAAAGAGGAAAAGAGGAGTCGTTGCTCCGTCGCCATCCTTGGATATTCTCGGGAGCCATACAGCGCATAACCGGAAAGCCCGAAGAGGGAGAACTTGTCACCGTATACACATGCGACAACAGATTCATCGCACAAGGCCACATACAGGTAGGCAGCATCGCAGTGAGAGTGCTTACTTTTGAGAATGAGCCTATCGACCACGATTTTTGGAAACGTCGCATAGCAACAGCCTACGACATGCGCCGCAGCATAGGCATTGCATCGCGCGAGGACAACGACACTTTTCGTCTGATACACGGCGAGGGTGACAACCTTCCGGGATTAGTAATAGACATATACGGCGACACAGCTGTAATGCAAGCACACAGTGTAGGCATGCACGTGAGCCGCAACGAAATAGCAGCAGCCCTGCAAGAAGTTATTGGCGAAAGAATAAAGAACATCTATTATAAGTCGGACACCACCCTGCCCTACAAGGCCGACCTTAACCAAGAGAATGGCTATTTGATAGGAAAAAGTTCGAGCAACGTAGCCACAGAATACGGCCTGAAATTCCATATAGACTGGCTACGCGGACAAAAGACCGGTTTTTTCATCGACCAACGCGAGAATCGCTCTTTGCTGGAAAAATATTCCAAAGGACGCAAACTGCTCAACATGTTCTGCTACACAGGCGGATTCTCCATATACGCCCTGCGCGGAGGAGCCGAACTTGTACACTCGGTGGATAGTTCGGCAAAAGCCATTGACCTTACAAACGCCAACGTAGAGCTTAATTTCCCCGACGACAAGCGCCATGCAGCATACGCCGAGGACGCATTCGACTACCTCGACAAGATGGGCGACAACTACGACCTTATTATATTGGACCCACCAGCCTTTGCCAAACACCGCGACTCGTTGCGCAACGCACTGATAGGCTACCGCAGGCTCAATGCCAAAGCCATTGAAAAAATAAAGCCGGGAGGAATAATCTTCACATTCTCATGCTCGCAAGCTGTCAGCAAAGAGAACTTCCGCACAGCAGTTTTCACAGCAGCAGCTATGGCCAAACGCAACGTACGCATACTGCATCAGCTCACACAACCTGCCGACCACCCGGTAAACATTTATCACCCCGAAGGTGAGTACCTGAAAGGGTTGGTTATATACGTTGAATAATACTCATTAAGACATTACAATTAATCGGGCGTCCTAAAAAAGTGACGTCCGATTAATCTTTTTTATAAAAAACATGTAAAAATCACTTGCAAAATAAAAAAAATCAGTAACTTTATACACGAAGAACATAACAACAATTATTCTTCCAATTTTCAAGAGGGTACATATACACTCTTATATCAAACTCACATTAAACACAAAGACCAATATGAAAAAGAAAATCAAGATGGGCATGTTGGGCGGAGGCCCCGGCTCTTTTATTGGCCCGGTACACCGCATGGCCGCCAATTTGGACGGCCTTATAGAACTTGTATGCGGATGTTTCAGTTCTAATCCCGAAAAGTCGGCTCAGGCAGGCGAGGAACTTTTTTTACCCCAAGAGCGCGTATATACCTCGTACCAAGAAATGATTGAAAAGGAATCACAACTCCCCGAAGAGGAGCGTATGGATTTTCTCTCTATCGTGACACCCAACCATTTGCACTATGCACCGGCAGCAATGGCATTGGAGGCCGGGTTCCACGTAGCATTGGACAAGCCTATCACCTATTCATTGGAAGAGGCAAAAAGCCTCGCCGAGATTGTCGCTCGCACCGGAAAGAGACTGTTGCTTACCCATACATACAGCGGTTACCCACTTGTAAAAGCCGCTCGCTACCGAGTGAAACGCGGTGACTTGGGAAATATACGCCGCGTGTTTGTAGAGTACCCGCAAGGATGGCTCTCGACAGATTGTGCATCAATAAACAAACAGGCCGCATGGCGCGTAGACCCCACACGTTCGGGTAAGGCGGGTTGCATGGGCGACATTGGCACACATGCTTTTCATCTTGCAAACTATATTACAGGCCTTGAGGTTGAGGAGTTGTGCGCCGAACTTAATTCTTTTGTTCCCGACCGTCAGTTGGACGACGACGGCACAGTGATGATACGTTACAAGGGTGGCGCACGCTGCTTGCTGAGCGCATCACAGGTGTGTGCAGGTGTGGAAAATGGCCTGAACATAAGAATTTATGGCGAGAAAGGAGGCCTTGAATGGCGTCAGGACAGCCCCAATACAATGATATTCCGCCCCGTGGATGGCACCGCGCAGATTATACGCACCGCAACCGCAAGCATTGTCTCGCCGGCGGCGCAACACAATTCACGCATCCCCGGCGGACACCCCGAAGGATTCATCGAGGCTTTTGCCAACCTTTACCGAAATTTCGCACTTACATTGATGGCCGACGCCGAAGGTCGCGAGCCCTCGGAACATTGCATAGATTTTCCTTCGATTGAGGATGGAATAGATGGAATGCAATTTGTAGATACAGTAGTCGAATCATCGGCACAGAATGCCGCTTGGATAAAGTGGGAGAGATAATTCTCTTCCACTTTTTTTGGTAATGATGCCAAAAGTGGCGCGTGATATA
>CAZXIQ010000216.1:0-3598 GCA_964640785.1 uncultured Bacteroidaceae bacterium
GCCTCTTTTTTATTACCTTTAGATAAGATAAGATGCGGCTCGGGATAAAAAATAAGTAAACCGTTTTTTTCTCTGCTTGCCTTTCACTATCTTTAGATAAGATATACTGCACTCACTGTGAAAAATATTCAAGTAAGCTTGATATTTCTCGCTCATTTGTGACTATCTTTGCACCATAAACAGATAAATACAAAATGAAAATATTGGTTACCGGTGCAAGCGGATTCATAGGCAGTTTCCTCGTCGATGAGGCCCTCTCGCGTGGTTGCGAGGTGTGGGCAGGTGTGCGTGGCAGCAGCAGTCGTGCCTTTTTGCAGGACGAGCGGGTAAAATTCATAAACCTCGACTTTAGCAACAAAGACAAACTACGTGAGCAGCTTGCAGCCTTTGCGTCGCAGCATGGGCGATGGGACTATATTATACACGCCGCAGGTGTTACAAAGTGTCTCGACAGCAACGACTTTATGCGTGTAAACTACGATGGCACCGTTAATTTCATCGAGGCGCTTGACAGGTGCGGCATTATGCCCGAAAGGTTCCTGTACCTAAGCTCCTTGAGTGTGTACGGTCCTGTGAGGGAAGAGCAGCCTTACACTCCCATACTCGCAGGCGACACTCCCTGCCCGAATACCGCATACGGTCGCAGCAAACTTGCTGCCGAGAAGTTTATAAAAAACTACCCCGGGCTGCAATATGTTATTTTCCGCCCTACGGGTGTCTACGGTCCTCGCGAGCGCGACTACTTCAAGATGGTGCAGAGCATTGCCGGGCACGTGGATTTTTCGGTGGGCTATAAGCCGCAGGTAATAACTTTCATCTACGTGAAAGACCTTGTAAAAGCAATCTATTTGTCAATAGATAAAGGAGTGGTCAATCGTTGTTATTTTGTCAGCGAGCCTCGCGGATACGACAGCCGCAGTTTCAGCGACTACATACAGGCCGAATTGGGCAAGCGTTACGTGCTGCACATAAAGGCCCCCTTGTGGGTGCTGAAAATTGTTTCGACGTGTGCCGAGGCATTTTCGCACTTGACAAAAAAGGCAAGCACCCTGAACAGCGACAAATACAACATAATGAAACAGCGCAACTGGCTTTGCGACACTACCCCCATTGAGACAGAATTAGGATTCTCTATTGACTATCCTTTGCAGAAGGGCACAAAAGAGATGATTGAATGGTATAAGAAAGAAAAATGGATATAAAATTTTTACAAAGAGAGGAGCGACGTTACAAACTCCTCGCAGTAGAGAAGATAAACATTCTCTACAACCTGCTTACAACGCTTTTTATAATAGTTCTTTACAGCAGTCTGAACGACCCGCAGAAGATGCTCACCGACAGGTTCTTTATACTTCTGCTGACATTCGTGCCCATATACATATACACACGCTACCCTTCGCCGGCAACAAGGTTTTTGAGAATAGCTGGGCAGTTGTCGTTGCTCTCTTATTGGTACCCCGATACATTCGAGTTTAACAGAATATTCACTAACCTCGACCACATTTTTGCGCAGTTCGACCTTTCGCTCTTCGGTTGCCAACCGGCACTGATGTTCGAGCAGGTGTTCAGCAGTTTTTGGGTGCGCGAGGCATTCAATTTAGGCTATTTTGCTTACTATCCGATGATTGCGTCGATAGTATTCTACTACTTCTTTGCGCGCAACAAAGAGGTTGAACGTTGCACTTTTATATTGGTAGGGTCGTTCTACATTTTTTACATCATATATATGTTTCTGCCCGTCGCAGGCCCGCAGTTTTACTTTCCTGTGATTGACCCTGCTCTGGTAGCCGGCGGCCCTTATCCCGAGATTGGAGATTACTTTAATCTGCACCCCGAAATAAGTATTGCGCAAAGTGGAAAAGGCGGTCTTTTTACACATCTTGTGGGAATGGCACAAGCCTCGGGCGAAAGGCCTACGGCTGCTTTTCCAAGTTCTCACATAGGAATATCCACCGTTATAATAATTCTTGCGTGGCGTGCGCGAAAGTGGCTCTTCCTTACACTGTTACCGTTTTATCTGCTGCTCTGTTGTGCAACGGTCTACATAAAGGCACACTACCTTGTCGATGCCTTTGCCGGGGTTGCGACAGGCGTGCTTTTCTATATGCTCACAGCGAAAATATTCGATAAATATATGAAAGAGTAATATCTTTGTCCGAGAATGCTATTATTGCTTTGTACGATATTAGTGGTGCAAAAGTAGCCGAGGGCAGTGGTAAGGTTGTAGCACCTTGCGGTGGTAGGTATATTGTAAAATGTAACGGAAACGTCGTAAAGGTGGCAGTTAAATAGGATGTTATTACTTGCTTTACAGATAATCGGCGCGCTAAAGAAGGCGCGCCGATTATCTGTTTGTCAGTAGGCTATTATTCCATCGGGGGTAACAAAAAGATGAACCTCTTGTTCGCCACTTTCAATGTCTATGCTGTAATATACCCCTTTCTGTGTCTGGGCATACTCGGCGTCATCTATGCGGTAGCCGGGGTATGCGGTATTAATTGCCTCGCGCACAGCCTCGGGTAGTGCGGTAATTGCAATGTCCCACTTTGTAACCACCCATTTGTCGTTGTTGTCGAAATAGACCTCTTTCTTGACAGCGTCGTGGTAAATATCAACCTCCAATAGTTGGTCGTTATTCTCGGCACTTAAAATTTTGGCACCGGGGTAATGTTCGTTTATGTAACTTCTTATTGGTTCGCTTATTGAAATGCCTTTGTCATCGTCGTCGCAGCTTATGCACGTGAATGCAAGGACAAAAAGCATCGTCAGTGATAAAATCTTTTTCATGGTATTTCTTATTTATGGGTTTAAGAAACAGTTTAATTTTCTAATCTTTTTTATAGTTTCCCGCTCAATCGTCAATATCTATAATATTGAATTTTGTGTCGAACGTAAGTTCTAATCTGTTCGATAGCTTAAGCTCGTAATCTATTCTGTCGCGTTCAATCTGCATAACCTTTGCATCGGGGTAATTATCCTTGACATACTTCATAATCTGTGCAGGGACGATGGGGGTGGGCACTGACGATTGTCGGCAATCGACCTCTTTCCACTCGCCGTTGCGGTTGAACTCCACTTTTGTGCCATCGGCGAACATCACTTCGTACGATCTTTCCAAAAAATCGCGCTCTTCCTTGACGTATGTAATCTTAATGTCGCCAAAGTAGCGGTCGATGAACTGTTGCGACTTTTTCGGCAGATTCTCTTTTGCTATCAAGCGGTCATTGTCGGCGTTTGCGGTTATAATACCGAACGAAAATAGAGCTAATGCAATAACAATAAACTTTTTCATAATTCTTTTCTTTGTGTGGGTTAAACATTCATGTAACAATTTTGGTAATGTAAATGTTCTGTCGGTTGAACCTATGTACGCAACATTTACACTGCAAAGGTTGTACCCGATTCTGAAATGAATCTGAAAAAACGAGAAATTTTTATTTTTTTTGCTGATTTTTTTTGCTGTTTGTGACCTTGTCGAAAAATTCTAAAATTTTATCGGACACCAATAATAAAGTAACCGCATTAAGGGGGTAAGCAGACAAACTGCGTTAAACGAAACGAGGGTGCCCCATTTAACTTTTGGGGCACCCTCGTTTCG
>CAZXIQ010000217.1:0-3557 GCA_964640785.1 uncultured Bacteroidaceae bacterium
AAGCATGCACCCCCGTTTTTTTATTATTTTACCTTTTACTGCTTTTCGTATTTAACATTTCATCGACAGCCCAAACGCATGATACATCAACGTGGATGTCGCGCTTGAGCGACAAACGACAAGTTGCCTCATTATCAATTCCCGGAGCACACGACGCAGCAACAGGCGAGGGATTATATTTTTCATCAATATTCGGAGTAACGCAGGCACTAAGTTTGGGCGAACAATGGGAGTGCGGGGTGAGAGCTTTCGACCTTAGACCGGCCGAGCGCGACACAGTGCTTCACATTTATCATGGCTCCATAAGAACAAAAATCACATTTGCCCAAGCATTGGACACACTGCTCGACAAACTAAAGCATAATCCGACAGAATTTGCAATAGTGCTTATGCGCGAAGAGACAGACAGCGAAAATGATGCCGAAAAGGCATTATGGCCATCGGCCATTGGAAAAGCCATAAAAGAATTGGGCGACAAAGCAGCAACATTCAATAGCGAAATTACCGTTGGCGACATACGAGGCAAAATAGTATTTCTCTCACGAACAGCATACAGCGGAACCAACAAAGGAGCAATCATAAAAAACTGGAGCCACTCAAAAGATGGCAGCACCAACGGCAAGATTATATCATGCCTCGATGGGTCGGTCGCACAATTACAGATACAAGACTTTTTCGCCCCGACAAACGAAAAAAAACATCGCGACAAACAAAATGCCATAATAAAATTTCTCTCTATGGCCAACAGCGCACCCCCGGGAGTGTGGAGCATAAATTTTGTAAGCGGCTATTCCACAACACTTTTCGGATGCACCTCGATAGCCACCACTGCCGGATATAAACAAAATGCAGCAAAGATGCACCCGATGGCATTAAAATATTTATCGAACAACAACAATAAACATCTTGGAATAATATTCATGGACTTTGCAGGAGTGGACAAAATTGGCGGCGGACTGTGGCACTGGAGCGAATATGATGTTCAAGGTAAAAAATTGGTAAAAGCCATTATAGATAGCAATTTCCAAGAATAATATAGAAGTCAGACAATAGAAGTTTATCCTCACCGACAAAAACAAATATGGACAAGAAAGAGATAACATTCAAAAGATTAACCGACACAACCGGCGACGAGTATATTTTCACAGAAAAACTGCTCATCGAGTCGTTTCCCGCCGACGAATATCGCGCAATAGAGGAGCAAAGAAAAAACGTGAAGAACAGCAAAAATTTTCACATGAACATAATACACTCCTCCACCACCCCTGTGGGCATGATAAGTTTCTGGAAATTCGACACCTTTACATATATAGAACATTTTGCAATAATGCCCGTGCATAGAAACAGCGGTTACGGAGCAGCAGCAATAAAAAAGATAATAGAAAAAGAAAAAAAAGTAATATTAGAGGTCGAAAAGCCAACAGACGAAACAAGCAAACGCCGCATAGCCTTTTACCAACGTTGCGGACTTACTCTCTGCCAAAAAGAGTATATTCAACCCGCCTATCGCAACGACAGCAACGAAATTCCAATGTATCTAATGTCGTGCGCCATAGAATTGGACAAGGACTTTGAATATGTGAAAAACAATATTTATCGCACAGTATACGGCAGATATTCTTAGAGGCTGTTTCAATTTCTTTCAAAAAAGCAAGTACTTCTCGCGGATAATGCAATAAACTTTTTCGAAAGAAATTCAAACAGATTCTAAATTCGCGGCTTTGTTTCTGTTTCTTAAACAACTTCTTAATAACGAAACTTTTTCAATGAAAAATCAAATTGCAAGCCGCCATCGGGACGATTGGCAACAGTAATTGTCCCACCATGAAAAAGAACTGCATGCTTGACAATAGCAAGCCCAAGACCAGTGCCACCCTTCCGTCGCGAACGCCCTTTGTCTACACGATAGAATCGTTCAAAAAGCCGTGACAATTGCTCTTGCGCAACACCTTTACCATCATCCTCGAAACGTATGCGACACATCCGGTCGTTATTTTCGAGTAGCGTAATATAAATATTCTCACCCTCGGAATAGGCAATAGCATTTTCCGTTAAATTACTGAAAATTGACCCTATCAACGATGTATTACCTTCAACAATAACATCTTCAACAAAATTGCTATGCAAAATTAAACGCTCTTCTTCAGGCATAATCTTTAACTCCTCGGCAATCTCTTCAATAATTTTGTTTACAACAACTTTTTCTCTATTTATCAGTTGCCCGCCATCCTCCATTCGGGTAATGAGCGAAACATCGCTTAAGAGACGACGCAGACGCTCATTGTGTGCATAGCAACGTCCTATTAATTCTTGGCGTTTCTCGTCACTGAGGCTGATACCCGAAAGCAAAGTCTCGAGACACACCTGAATAGAGGCAACAGGTGTTTTTAGCTCGTGATTGATATTATTTGTAAGTTGGCGTTTCAAGCGATTTTTTTCTCGCTCCGCCTCATAGCTATTGACACGCTCAATATCTTCACCAAGTTTGCGGGTAGTAAAATATGCCAATATACTCATTGCAAAACTTATAGAAATCATAACCACAAGAAATGACCAATCGGCAGCAAGCAGGTCGTGCAAAGTATTGGAATAAGGAATGGCCGTACGCACAACCACCCTATCGCCTCTTGTTGCCGAGTAGAAATACTCCCTTCCATCACTTGCCGATTGTCGCCCTATATTATAACCAATACCTTTAGTCAAAGCATCTATAATCTCGGGACGATTACAATGGTTATCAAGCGAATCAAGCGACACAGTGTTGTCATAAACAACCGCCCCGGAAAGGGCAATAATCGAAATTCTCAATTCATCAAAGGGCTTGTCGTGGGTGGCGATATAATCCTCATACGACCGCCCCTCCTCAACAGTGTCGAGCAGATGGCGGTTGTATTGCTGGAGCTGAGCATTCAAAAACTGCGACTTATACTCCTTTTCACGTAGATATTGGAATCCGATGAAACAGAGTACTATCGCCCACGAAAAGGCGAGTAACATCAAAAACAAGCGCTTGTGAAACGATATTTTAATCTCGGAAACCATAACCAAAACCTGAACGGGTTACAATGTAAGAACCATAAGGTCCTATCTTTGAACGCAACCGAGTGATATTTACATCAATCGTACGGTCCAGCACAATCACTTCGTCGCTCCATACGCGACTCAAAAGCTGCTCGCGTGAGCATATTTTTCCACGATGCAATATAAGATATACCAATAATTCAAACTCCTTACGGGCAAGTTTCACCTCTACACCATCCACCGTACAACGCTTAAATTCCAAGTCAAGTTTCAAGCCCTCAACCTGCAAAACATTTGTTTTTTTCGCCGAATCTGTCACTATTCTATGTGCAGATGTACGACGTAAGACACTCTTCACGCGAGCAATAACATTACGCACAGTATAGGGTTTCATGATATAGTCATCGGCACCAAGATTCAATCCCATCACCATATCATCCTCTGTATCACGAGCTGTACAAAAAATTATTGGAATATCGGCAGTCGTAACATTTGTTTTTAACATCTTAGCCATCTTTATACCGCTTATCTCACCC
>CAZXIQ010000218.1:0-3555 GCA_964640785.1 uncultured Bacteroidaceae bacterium
ACAGTGGTCGATAATGGAGGATTGAAATTATACGAAAAAGATGTTGAATATTCGTTTAAAAAAGCAGCACCTCCCAAGCTTGTCGTAGAAAAATGCAAATATTGCGGAAAATCGATAAACGAGTGTAGCTGGCACGGTGCCGAGCATTAATTAATGCAGAATGCGATAAATATCAAAATATTAACCAATTAATTAAAAAACAATGAAAAAGATTTTATTTCTTTTTGTGGCGTTGTTATCAACAATGCCAATGTTGGCCCAGGTCGATGATAATGTCGACGAAATTATTTCATACAAGAATAATTCTTTTTTCTTAGGGCCTAAATTCGGTGGTGTGTTTACAACTATGTCACAGCCCGATGAGTGTGACCTTTACGATGGCATGGGCTTCGGTTTCTCTGCCGGCGTAGCAATGAAGGCTCGTTTCGGTCTTGCAACCGAAGAGAGTGACCCCGGAACAGGCCGTTGGGGTGTAGGCATGGAGTTTAAGTACAAACTTAATAAGGTAAAAACCATCGGTACAGACGAGAGTGGTAAAGAGAATGCCGACCTTTCGGTAAGCTACTTCGAGGTTCCTGTGTTTGCACAGTTCTATCCCTTTGTAACATCGAATGCCATGAACTCTTTCTATGTTGAACTTGGTGCAGCGTTTGCAGGTACATTGAGCCGCAGCCCCGAGAGCCTCTCGGTTAATAATCTCGATGGTAACATTTCGGGTGTAACCTATTGGTTGGACGGCAACGGCAGCAAGCTTAAAGGTATGGATATACGTCCCCTTGTAGGTCTTGGATATACACTCCCCGGCACCGGCCTCGACATTAATGCTCGTTACTATTTGAGCACAAGCGACCTTGCAGGCAACATGCCTTGCAAAATGAACTCTTTCGAGGTATCACTTGCTTGGATGTTTAATATATGCGATTTCTAATAACCAATAAATAAGTAGAAACAATGAAAAAGATATTATATTCATTGCTGGCACTTGTATCTTTGCTGGCAACATCATGTAGTAATGATGATATTGAGATAACAACATATGCTCCCAAAAACGAAGTGAGAGTTAATGTTAGCACTACAAGTGCATACGAATCTTTCGGTATAAGTTATTATACTAATTTTTTAGCTGAAAATGAAAACGCTTATGTCGGTATAACATCTTTGCTATATGACAAAGATGGCAAATTTGTTGCCGAGGAGAATTCATATTCGAGAACAATACAGCAGGTACAGCAGAAACTTGCGATACCCGACGGCACTTATACTTTAATAACACTTGTTACCTTAGTTGAAAAAGACGGTGAAGAATATAAATCACCTTTTTGGCAATTAGCTGAAAAAAATGACATTTCAACTGTTCGTGTGGATAAAAAATATTATAACGTTTATTGGTGCTATTCTTTAGCTGTTGCTGCAAAGACAATAAAGGTTAATGGTGATAATATTACTGAAAATATTAGTCCTGTACCTGCCGGTTCATTATTATCTATCGGATACGAAAACTTTGATAAATCTTCATACGTATGGTTCGGTTACGAATTGAAACAGTCTCCTGATGGCTTGAATTTAGACCCCTCGCTTTCCGGTGTGAATAAGTATTATTACGCAGATGGTTATAATCAAAGCAATGTTTGGACAGGCCAGTGGACTACGTACGAAGAAAGCGGCTTGACAGAGGATAATGCAGATATGTTTATTTTGAATGAAGGTCGCTTGAATTACTGTTTCGGGCTAACCGATGATTATAGTGGTTCCGGTAATGTTAGCTTTACTGCTTATCCTACAAGAGATGAATATTATACATTCAGAAACGGTGACATGAACAAAGCTTATTGCTACTATGTAGGTGGCGACAAAGTTTGCGAGACATATATGGGCGATGGCAGTGACTTTAATGAGTGGTATGACAATGTAACAAAAGGTAATAATAACGGTGGCAATAACGGCGGTGATGAAAAATTTAAATTTGTTGAGCCTGTAATCGATTGGGGCGCAAGTGTAAGAAACGTACAGTCTTACATGAGTAGTTACGATATGTTCTTGGGTTCAGACGGCACAGCTGAATATTTCTATGAAGGAACATATGCTATCGCTTATAATGGTAATTATTCCGAAGATATGATTGCATATTATTTCAGTTCAGCCACAACCGGTTTGAAAGAATCTACCTTGTACTATGATGCTACAAAAGTAACAGAATCACAACTGAGTGATGTGTTGAATGAGAAGTATGAATATGCAGGATACGAGTCAGACATGCATCTCTTCTTTACATCTGATTTTGCAACCGGTATAGCTCTTTATCAGAGTGATGATAAAGCAACATGGTATGTAGATTATATGTCGCTTGAGGATTATTCAGGTGATGTAAAAGCTGCCAAGCGTGCCCTTTCTGAAAAGAGAAATGTTAAAATGCCTGCAAAGAGAACAAGTAAAAAGTATATGAACTCTTCTTTGCGTTTGCGTAAGTAATTTACAGTAACTATACAAAAAACAGACAGAAACATTACGTTCCTGTCTGTTTTTTTGTAATCTGTTACGTAGAAGTTGTTTTTAATTCAACATCAGCTTGATATAAATTTAAATAACTTCTTAAAAAACAATAAAATTTAGCTTATAAAAAAGAAAATTTTAGTAACTTTATACTCAAATAACTCTGCAATAACCGTACGGCGTACTTTTATATGCTGATTCATTGGTATTTGTTTGGTATACAATATGTTGTGCCGAACTATGTTGATTGTAAAAAATAACAGCTATGTATTACAAGCATGTTTTTCTTTTTTTTGTTGCGTTGCTGATTTTGTATTGCAATGCTTTTGCTATTCCTGCCAGCCGCGTGGCAAAATGCGTGGAGCAGAAAGATGGTACTCGTATCACCGTATATCTGTTTGGTGACGAACATTTTCATTGTTACGTAACCTCTGATGCTCTTCCCGTTGTTGAGCGTGACGGTGCTTTCTATTATGCGAATGTTGAGAATGGTCGTCTCGTGACTACCGATGTGTTGGCACACGAAGCGAAAGGGCGTTCGACTGCCGAGCGTGAGTTTTGTAAAGAATTAAGCAATGATGTCTGGAATAAGATTAGTGATGTATGGAGCAAAAAAAGAGAACATGTTTCTATTTCCGGGCGAAACAGGTTAAAATCGGCACGCGAGGCTAAGGCTTTTACAGGAAAAAAGAAAGGCTTGGTGCTGCTGGTCAATTTTACAGACTTGTCAATGCAGGGTAGTGACCCACATAGCGAGTTTGATATGCAGTTTAACTATCCTAACTATTCTAAAAACAACCATATAGGCTCGGTTAGCGATTACTTTTTCGACCAAAGTTATGGTGTTTTTGAATTGTCGTTCGATGTTGTAGGCCCATTGACTGTGAGTAATAATTTTGCCTATTATGGTAGTAACAGTATGTTGAAAGGTGGTGATTCCCATCCGGCAACAATGGTGGCCGAGGCTTGTCGCTTGGCCAATAAAAAGGTTAATTTTGCCGATTACGATTGGAATGGTGACGGCGAGGTGGAGCAAGTGTTTGTTGTGTATGCCGGGTATGGTGA
>CAZXIQ010000219.1:0-3554 GCA_964640785.1 uncultured Bacteroidaceae bacterium
AACTTATGTGTATCGCTAAAATATGGTAATAAGAATTTGAATTGTGAAATTTACCCTCACAAAGCATTTTAAACGTGATTTTTTTGTTATGAAACATTATTTGACTTTTATAGACGAAGCGATAAAAAATTATTGGAACGAGCCTGCATTTACAAATTATGGAGGTAGTACATTTACGTATGGTGATGTTGCTGCCGGCATCGAAAAATATCATATACTTTTCGAAAAATGTAAAATAAATAAAGGAGAAAAAATCGCGTTGTGTTGCAAAAACTCGGCTGAATGGTGTATTGCTTATCTTGCAGTTCTGACCTACGATGCAGTGGCTGTGCCTCTGCTATCAGATTTTCTTCCTAAAAATGTGGTGGATTTGACAAGAATTTCGGATAGCCGCATGATTCTTGTGGACGATTCAATAATGTCGGGCTTGACAAGAAGTGGTGTATCCGAGAATTTCGCCTCTTTGAATGATTTTTGCTGTATTGTGAATATCATTGGCATGAAAATTATGCCTCAAAGCAATAATATGCCGGCCGACTTACTCGAGTGTGTCGAGAAGACATACGACGTGCGTTTCCCAAAAGGTGTTACTCCCAAGCGCGTAAATTATGCGAAAAATAATCTTGACGCGTTGGCGGTGATAAGTTTTACGTCAGGCACAAGCAGTTCGCCCAAAGGTGTGATGATTCCTGCGCGTGCAATTTCGGCCAATTTGGAATTTGCCCGCAAGGAAATGCAAGCCGAGGTTGGGTGGACAATACTTTCAATTCTTCCTCTTGCCCATATGTTTGGACAGGCCTTTGACTTTATCTTTCCATTCTCCAAAGGTTGTCACATATATATATTTAATGTTAAGCCTACGCCTGCGCGCCTAATATCCGCTCTTGCCGAGGTTAAGCCTTTTATGTTCTTGACGGTGCCTTTGGTGGTGGAAAAAATATTCCGTTCAAAGGTTATGCCTATGCTCGAAAATCCCTTTGTTAAATTTTTGATGGCTATACCCGGAGTACGCGGCATGCTGCTGAATAAAATTTGCAAGAAACTTGTAGCTGTGTTTGGTGGAAATGTTGCTATCGGTGGATTGATTCTTGGCGGCGCTGCCATTAACAAAGAGGTTGAACAGTTAATGCACGAAATGAAATTCCCCTATCTTGTAGGCTACGGAATGACAGAATGTGCCCCGCTTATCGGTTATCGCGGATGGCGTAATTTTGTTATGCGGTCGTGCGGTGCTGTTGCGCGTCCATCTGTCGAAGTGCGCATAGATTCTGAAAATCCTGCTGAAATTCCCGGTGAAATTCAGGTGAAGGGTGATGCTGTGATGGTAGGATATTATAAAAATGAAAAAGCTACCAATGATGTGTTTACCGATGATGGTTGGCTGAAGACCGGAGATATGGGCACGATGGATGCTGGTGAGAATATGTACATTCGCGGACGTTGCAAAAACATGATTCTAACGGCTAATGGTCAGAATATCTATCCCGAAGAGATTGAAGACATGCTCAATCAACTTCCGATGGTAGCCGAATCGTTAATAGTGGGACGTAAAAATGCTCTTGTCGCTCTTGTTGTAGTAATTGCCGACGCGGCGGCTGCAACGGGGTTGAGTGACGATGCTGTTGCAAAAACAATAGAAAGTGATGTTCTTGCATTAAATAAGGAGTTACCGGCGTATAGCAAAATTACAGCTTGCGAGATACGCAAAGAGCCGTTCGAAAAAACTCCTAAACTCAGTATCAAGAGATTTTTGTATAATTGATGCTTGTTGTTAAATAATATCTAATTACTCTTTAAAAACAACAAATATTTAGTGTTAATAACCTTAAATTTGGTTAAAGTACATGTGAATAGTGTGAAATGTGAACTTTAGTGCTTTTATTTGCACAAAAATAAGAAGTTTGTGCAATATGGAACACTATTTTAATCACATTAATGTTGCTATAAAGAAGTATTGGGAGTTACCTGCTTTATGTAATTTTGGAGCAGAGACGCTGACTTACGGTGATATTGCATCGGGTATAGAAAAATACCATATATTATTTAAAGAATGTGGTATTAAGAAAGACGACAAGATTGCCATCTGTGGCGGTAATTCTGCACAATGGGGCGTAGCTTTTTTGGCTGCTGCGGCATACGATGCTGTGCTTGTGCCCTTATTGCCCGATTTTCTTCCAAAGTCGGTAGTTGAGCTTACCTGCTTTTCTGATTGCAGGATGTTGATTGTTGATAATGATATTTGCAAAGGTCTCGAAAAAGATGATGTTCTTAAGGATTATGAGAAACAACCTGATTTTCTCGGTGTCTATAATTTGCAGAGCATGAGTCCGATAGTATCGTTCAGCGATGTTTTTTCACAAGCTGCCGCAACACTCGAAGAAAAGTTCAAGGCAAAATATCCCAACGGTGTCACAGCAGACGATGTAGACTACTCGAAGAGCAATGATGAAATGGAACGTCTTGCACTTATAAGTTTCACTTCGGGCACAAGCAGTTCGCCTAAAGGTGTAATGTTGCCTGTGAGAAGCCTTTCGTCCAACCTCAGATTTGCACATAAAGCTATTCCCGTACAGGTAGGCGGACATGTGATGTCTATACTTCCCCTTGCCCACATGTTTGGAATGACATTCGATTTTCTTTATCCTTTGAGTATCGGAGGTGTCACAACCGTGCTTGGAAAAAAACCTACTCCCGCACGATTGCTTGCTGCTCTTGCCGAGGTTAAGCCATTTATGTTCCTTACTGTGCCGATGGTAATAGAAAAAGTGTTCAAGGCAAGGGTTATTCCCATGCTGAACAAGCCTGCCATGAAAATTCTGCTTGCAATTCCCGGAGTGAACAAAATTGTTCTTGGTGTCGTTCGCAAAAAATTATATAAAACATTCGGAGGCAATCTGTTGCATGGTGTTATCATTGGTGGTGCCGCTCTTAATAAAGATGTGGAAAAATGGATGCGAAAGATGAAATTCCCCTATTGTGTCGGTTATGGAATGACAGAGTGCGGACCGATAATTTCGTTCCGTCACTGGACCGATTTTAAACCCTCATCTTGCGGTTCACTTGTACATCCATTGGAGCTTAGAATCGATTCGGCCAATCCCGAAAAGGTGCTTGGCGAGATACAGGTAAAAGGCGACAATGTGATGGTAGGCTATTATAAAAACGAAGAGGCTACAAAAGCAGCTTTTACAAAAGACGGATGGTTGCGCACCGGAGACATGGGAACATTCGACAAAAAAGAGAATGTTTACATAAAAGGTCGGTGCAAGAATATGATTCTTTCGCCCAGCGGACAAAATGTTTATCCCGAAGAAATTGAGGATAAGTTGAATAGTATTCCCTATGTTCTTGAGACATTGGCAGTTGGTCGTAAAAACGCAATCATAGGTTTGATTGTTCCTAATTGGGATGCTGTTAAAGCTGATGGCATTTCTGATGAAGACTACGAAAAACTTGTTCGCAGCGAGGTTAAAAAGATAAACATTGACCTGCCTGCTTACAGCCGTGTAAATGACATTGAATTGCGTAAAGAGCCGTTTGAAAAGACACCTAAG
>CAZXIQ010000220.1:0-3540 GCA_964640785.1 uncultured Bacteroidaceae bacterium
GAAGTATATGGACATGTTGAATTTTTGGTCTGTGGGGCGTGGTAGCCATTCGCCGTTGTTTATCTTTTCCTTTGTTTCCATCAGCGAGAATGTCAGCCACGAGTCTGTGCCTGCAACGAATTCCCCGAATAGTTTAAGGTCGAGCCCTGTGGCGTATCCTTTTGCACAATTTTCGCCATAATATACTATGCGTACATTGTCTACGTTGTAGGGTATTATGTTGTCGAGTTTTTTGTAATATGCCTCGGCTGTAAATTTGAACGGTCGTCCTGCCATCTTGAACATGTAGTCGCCGCCTAATACAAAATGTATCGAGCGGGGCGATTTTATCTCTTTGTTTAGTCGCACTGTTGCAATGCCGCTGTTGTTTATCGTGTCGCGAAACTCTTTGTAGAATGGTGCTTGGTAGTATATTCCTGTGGCAAGGCGCAGTGTTATTTTGTCGTTGAATTTGGGTATTAGTCCCAGTGATGCGCGTGGCGAAACAAGGCATTCTTTGTTCCAGTCCCAATACGAGATTCTTACCCCGGCATTGAGTGACATTGTGCCGAGTGAACTGTTGAACTTATATGTGTCTTGCAGGTAGGCCGATACTCTGTTGTTGCTTGTCGAGGTGTTGGAACGCAGGCTGTATATCATGTCCAAGTTTGCACCACCATGGGGAAGGTTGTATCCGGCCGAGTCGCGCATTTCCCATTCGCGTTGGTTCTCCTTTATCTGTTCGCCTTTCCATTCTAAGCCCCAACGTATGTCGTGGCTCTTCAGAAAGTGCATGCCGCGCAACCCCACTGTCTGTACGTCGGCATCGAGGTAGTTGCGTGCGTGTTGCATGTAGCTGCCGACGGCAATGTTCTCTTCGCTGTTTACGTCGTCAATCCAATATTGCCCCATAATGTCGAACGTCTCTTCCTCGCGTGTGCTGAATGCTGATGTGATTAATGTTATTTGGTTGTATTCGTTGGGCGAGTAGTTGAGTGACGCCGAGCCGAACATTGTGCGGAAAAGGTCGTGCTCCCATCCTCCAAAATATACTTTGAACTCTTTTACATCCTCCATTGTGCCGAATGTTGTTGTGCGGTCACTTGGGGTGAAGTTGTATCTGTTGTGTGAAATGTTGCCTATGAAACTTGCGTTAAGGTGCGGGGTTATGCGCCAGTCGAGGAATGTCTGATAGTCGAGAAATGCAGGGTCGTACTCTCCTTTTGTGTCCAGCGACCCCAGCAGGTAGCTGTTGGTTTTGTAACGTAGCGAGTTTGAAAAACTTATTTTTGAGTTTCCGGTTCCTATGTATGCGCTTGCTCCCAAAAGGCTTGCCGATACTGTGCTTTCAAATTCGCGGGGCTTGCGGTAGTTTATGTCGAGCACCGAGGCCATTTTGTCGCCATACTTTGCTTCGAATCCTCCTGTGGAAAATGCTATCGACCCCACCATGTCAGGGTTAAGAAAGCTCAGCCCCTCTTGTTGTCCGGCGCGTATCAACAGCGGACGATAAATTTCTATTCCGTTTACATAGACGCTGTTTTCGTCGAAGTTTCCGCCGCGAACGTTGTATTGCGAGCTCATTTCGTTGTGCGAACTTACTCCTGCCTGTGTGGCTATTATCGATTCCACGCCATTGCCGGTGGCGTCGGGCATGAGCCTCATTTTTCCCGGTGTCTTTATCTGCCCCGTTCCGCCTAATTGTCGTTGCTCGTCAATAATTTCCACTCCGTCTAATGTGTTGTCGGCAATGGGTAGCTTGACGTTAAGGGTAATTGTGTCTTTGGGGTTGCGCAATGTCTTTTTGCGTGTCTGGTAGCCCAGCATCGAGTAGACGACAACAAGGCTGTCGCTGCTGTTGCATGTAAATATGTAGCGCCCTTTAAGGTCGGTGAATGTGCCTGCTGTTGCTCCTTCTATGTGGACGCCTGCAATTTCAATGGGGTTGTCGTTGTAGTCGGTGACGGTTCCTCTTATTGTTACTTTCTGTGCCGAGGCTGTCGCAATGGCAAACGAAGAGAGTATTATATATATTAATAATGTGTACAGTCTCATTGTTCTTTCTTTTGTTGTGCTTGTGGCGTCTTTTTTTTGTGGCGCCTGCCTTATTTAAACGCAAAAAAGTTGTCAAACGTATATTTTGCGTAATATTTTGTTAATCCAGTTCCAACGGAAACGGTACCATCGCAGCGTGCTTGTCTGTTTTCCGCCGAAGTTCAGAAGAAAGTTCTTGAATCCTATTTTCTTTTTCAGCGGTGTTCCCGATACTGCAAATTCAAAATGTGAATATCCTCTTTCGTGTGCATCTTTTATTGCTGCCCACACGGACATTATGCCCGGGTATAGTAGGGGGTAGCTTTTTCGCAGGCCGCAGTTGTAGAGCAGGTAGGCTCTATCTTCGGAATAAAGGCAGATGGAGCAGCCTATCATTTTCTTCTCTTTATTGTATACGGCAAACATGCGTGTGTCGGGCGCGTTATCTTCTACCTTCATCAGCATTTTTGTGAGCAGTTCGGTGGGTGCAAAATATCGGTCTACTTTAGAGACGTAGTATTTTTTCAGCATCTTTATGCCTGTCTCAATCTCTTGTTTCTCGTTTATTTGCCGGTATGTTACGCCTCGCATTTTGGCACGTCTTATGTGTGAATGATAGGCTCGCGATAGTCTCTCCTCGGGTCTGCGGCTGTGTAGCGAATTGTATATTCTAAGGTCGTGGCGCGGTATAAAATTGTATTTGCTGAATGTGCGGTAGGTGTTGCGTGTGTCGGCAATGTAACGCACCTCTATGAATGTATATCTTATATCAAGATATTTAAGCAAGCGATCGAGTAGCATTGAGAATAGCTTGTTGCGGTCGCTGTTGTTCCCTGTGTATACTCCCTCGCTGTATATGCTGCACCAGTGGTATATTCCCGGTGGCACGATGCGAAAGTCGCGTTTGAGCATTGCGAGCAGATGTCCTTTTTCTTCTTCGTCGTCGTATGCGACGAGCATTACGGGCTTTATGCCCGGGGAGTTTTCCAGTATGTGGAAAAACTGCTCGGAGTGAAAAAATATTCCCGGCATCAGCGGGGGTAACTTTTCGCCGCTTTTGTATAGCTCTATGCGCATCATTGATCTTGTTTGTGGTTTTTATATTAAGAAACTGTTTGAATTTCTTTCGAAAAAAAGTTGATTGCATTATCCGCGAGTAGTGCTTGTCTTTTTATGCTCTTTTTGTTTGCTTTCCCCTTTTTCCTCAATTACATAGCCTGCTATGAGGCTTTGAAAAGTGAAAAAACATACTAAAAAAGAACTATAAAAATTTTAAGGACAAAATTTAAACAGTTTCTAAACTTTCTTCGATGTAAAGTTACAAAATAATGAATTTATATTGTACTTTTGTAAACGTTTTTTGTGCCTGTTTTTGTAGAAAAAGTTTTTATGGCTGAATTTAAAGATAATAAGGATGTTTATATATTGGCGATAGAGTCGTCGTGCGATGATACTTCTGCTGCGGTTATGCGTGGCGACACAGTGTTGTCGAATGTTACTGCCGGACAGGCTGTGCACGAACAGTAT
>CAZXIQ010000221.1:0-3523 GCA_964640785.1 uncultured Bacteroidaceae bacterium
CCAATATTTTTCGGAACTTTGTAGTAATTTTGCCGAGATTTTAAAGACCCTCTCTCTTGTGAGTTCCTTCGCGGGTGGGTATGGGTTTGATATTTAATTATGTGAACTATATTTTTTATATAAATTATGCTTAATATTGTAATATTTGGTGCTCCCGGTTCGGGTAAAGGAACTCAGAGCGAAAGAATTTTGGAAAAGTATGGTATTAACCATATATCGACCGGCGATGTATTACGTACCGAAATTAAGGCTGAAACAGAGCTTGGAAATATTGCTAAAGGTTTTATTGACCAAGGACAGCTTATACCCGATTCGTTGATGATTGATATTCTTGCTGCCAAACTTGATAGTTTTGTAGATAGTAAAGGTGTCATTTTCGACGGCTTTCCCCGAACCATTGCACAGGCCGAGGCTCTCAAGGCGATGCTTAACGAAAGAGGACAGGATGTTACGGTGATGCTTGAACTTGATGTTCCCGAGGACGAACTGATGTCACGTCTCATTAAACGCGGCATAGAGTCGGGTAGAACCGATGACAATGAAGAGACGATAAAAAAACGCCTTACCGTTTATCACGAACAGACTTCTCCGCTCAAAGAGTGGTACAAGAAAGAGGGTAAACACTCTTATATAAACGGTTCGGGCGACCTTGACCGCATTTTTGCGGATATTGTGGCTGCAATAGATGCGAAAAAATAAATTTCTTTAAAGCATTGAATAATTTGCTTTATGGCAGAATCGAATTTTATTGATTATGTAAAAATTGTATGTCGTTCGGGGCGCGGCGGTCGCGGTTCGGCACATCTTCATCGTGCCAAATATATTCCCAATGGTGGTCCCGACGGTGGCGACGGCGGTCGCGGAGGTGATATTATTCTTCGCGGCAATAGAAATTATTGGACTCTGTTGCACTTGAAATATCAGCGTCACGTCTTTGCCGGAAATGGTCAGGGGGGCGGTATAAACAAAAGTACCGGCGCTGCAGGCGAGGACAAAATAATAGATGTTCCCTGTGGTACGGTTGCTTATAATGCCGAGACGGGTGAATTCCTGTGCGACGTGATGGAGGATGGACAGAAAGTCGTTCTTCTGAAAGGTGGTCGTGGCGGCCTTGGTAATGTGCATTTTGCCACTCCCACACGTCAAACGCCCCGTTTCGCTCAGCCGGGTGAGCCTATGCGTGAAATGACAGTGACATTGGAACTTAAGTTGCTCGCCGATGTTGGTCTTGTAGGGTTCCCGAATGCCGGAAAGTCTACTCTGCTTGCATCGGTGTCGGCTGCAAAGCCTAAAATTGCCAATTATCCTTTTACTACACTTGAGCCTAACCTCGGAATTGTCTCCTATCGTGACGGAAAGTCATTTGTGATGGCCGATATTCCCGGAATTATAGAGGGTGCTAGTCAGGGTAAGGGCTTGGGATTGCGTTTCTTGCGTCACATTGAACGTAATTCGTTGTTGCTTTTCATGGTGCCGGCAGATGCTGATGATATTAAAAAGGAATATGAGGTTCTTTTGAATGAACTTGCCACTTTCAATCCCGAAATGCTCGACAAGCAGCGTGTGCTTGCCATTACCAAGAGTGACATGCTCGATGATGAACTTATTGATATGTTGGGTGAGAATCTTCCCGAAAATGTGCCTCACGTGTTTATTTCATCAATTACAGGCATGGGTGTTCCTGAGCTTAAGGATATTTTGTGGCGTGAACTTAACAGCGAAGATAATCGCATGCTTGCAGTAAAGCGCGAGGAACTTGTGCATCGCAACTACGACGCGGGTATGATTGCTCGTGATTTTGCCGATTGGGAGCCTGATTTTATTGACGAAGAGGGTGGCGACGAGGAGTATTACGACGAGGATAATTACGATGAATATGATTTTGACGAATAATTAATTGATTGTCTATAATAAAAAAACTCACCGCATTTTTTAGAATTGCGGTGAGTTTTTTATTATACTGTTGCTGCCAATGCTCTTCGCGAGCGGAACTCCGAGAGTGAGTAGTTTGTGTGTCGTTTAAAATATCTGTTAAGATAGGATTGGTCGGGAAAGTGGTATTCACCCACAAGTTCTTGGAAGGTCTTATGTGTGTACATCAGTGCAACCTGAAGTTCTACTATTGTGTATCTGTCGATAAGGTTTTTTGCATTTTGTCCGGCAGCACGTTGGCATACAGAGTTCAAATGGCGGGTCGATATATTTAGTTGTTCCGCATAAAATTGTACCGAGCGCTCCTCTCTGAAATATTTTGTAATAAGGTCGCGGAACTGTAAAAAGGTTTTTTCTTTATCTTCGAGTCTTAAATCTTTCTTTATCTGTTCGCCCGATGTTGTGTTTTGTGCATTTTGTGCATACAGCAACAGGGCGTTAGCCGATAATATGATGTTTTTCCTGCAATAATTGTTGTCGGGCTGACTGTGAATCATCTCTTCTTCAATAATTTCAACTTGTTTGAAGATGTTTGAAATGAATGCCTGTTCGTTGGATGTTCCTCGTCCTTTATATGGCCGGCAAGTGATGGATTGTATCATTTCGGGACTGAACGAGCATCGTGCTGCGAGCCATATATCTTCGGATACGCCTAAAAACCGTGTCGAAAAATTGCTGGTAATGTCGTGCAACGTAATATTGCTGCCTGCCGGGCATATTGTTATGTAGCCTTGCATGAATCTGAAACGGAATCCATCTATGGTGATGATAGCCTCTCCGCTCTGACACCAAAAGAATGTGGTGAATTGCAGCGTGTATGAATGCTGAACGAATTGTTGTAGGGCGGATGTTATTGTAGAGAATCCCTGTCTGGATAGTTTTTCGAAATAGTGGTTGTTCATTTGTGTCTCTGTTTTTAAAGGCTCTTTCATACTTGTGTTTGCTTTGATGTTTGCTCTCGACGGGCTTTCCTTTTTTCGCGTTTCTTTTTTATAATGTTTTTCACTCTTTTTACTCCGTATACCGAACCGTAGACGAGGTATGTGCCTCCCCAAAAGATTATGGCAAAGCACAGTAATGTAAGAATCGAAAGCTGGCTTTCTGCAAGGCGCAGGGTTGTGACGTGGGTGTACCGCATGTATAGAATGTAGAATCCTATTGCTGTTGTTGCGTTAAGCACGGTCAATGCTATTGCTGCTATTTTGCTTGCCTTGCCTCCTGTCAATGGGTAGAGCGAGAAATATTGCAGTCCCGATTTTTTTTCTATTTTCATAAAGTAGAGAATCCAAGGGAGTAGCAGCAATGTGTATGTTACACAGAGCGATGTGATGATGCTTGTTTCAACTTGCAGAATGTTGAAGTCGGTAGGTGATAGAATATTTTGAGTGAGAGTTTGAGTGACCGTGTGGGTTGCTTCAAAAATGAATCCCGAGGACATAAGTGTGATGAACAACAGTGTAACTGCTGCTATGCCTACAAACTTGACAATCTTGATTGCTTTCATTTGCTCGGTGTTTTTCGGTTAAACATCCATCGGGTACTACATTCGTGGAGCTGGAGGGAGTCGAACCCTCGTCCAAACGAGGAAACA
>CAZXIQ010000222.1:0-3513 GCA_964640785.1 uncultured Bacteroidaceae bacterium
TATGTAAATGCGAAGAATGTTCTTTTGTGTTTACACAAAATGTTCCCGACGAAAAAGAGATTGGACGATACTATGAATCGCCCACATATATATCGCACAGCGACACAAACAAAGGGTTTGTAAACCGTTGTTACCATTTGGTTCGCGAAATAATGCTTCGTCGCAAGGCGTCGTTGGTAAATTCACTTGTCGATAGCGGCAAGACCCGTCTGCTCGACTATGGTGCAGGCACCGGCTATTTTGCCCGTGCCATGCAGCGCCTCGATTGGGATGTTACGGCCATAGAAAAGAGCGAGCAGGCCCGTAAATATTCGCAAGAGCAGTTTGGCTTTGAAATGCAGCCGGTAGAGACTTTGGGCGATTACGAAGATGGTTACTTTGATGTAGTAACTATGTGGCATGTGATGGAGCACATACAGAATATAAACGAATTTTGGGACGAGCTTTATCGCATTATCGACGACAATGGCATTGCGGTGATTGCATTGCCCAACAGTGTTTCGTATGACGCGCAGACTTATTGCGAGCATTGGGCTGCATACGATGTTCCCCGTCATTTGTGGCACTTCAGCCCATCGACAGTGATGAGGTTCGGTCGCAAGCATGGCTTTATTCTCGAAAGGCAGTTTACAATGCCGTTTGACGGCTTTTATATATCAATGTTGAGCGAACGTTACAAAGGCTCAAAGCTGTCAGTGATAAAGGGCGCATGGTGCGGTCTGCTCGGCTGGTTGGCGTCGTGGAACAAAAAAAGCGCGAGCAGTTCTATAATTTATGTATTCGGAAAAGCTGTATGAGTAGACCAAAAATAAAAATACAGACATTGAGCGTGTACACAAGCACTACATTGGTGCTGGTGCTTTTGGGCGTGATGTGCGCATTGTTGTTGTCGGCACGCTCGCTGTCCGACCATATAAAGCGCAACATGACAATGTCTGTCGTGGTTAGCAGCAAGCTAAGCGAGACAGAGGTGCTTAACTTTCGCAATCAGTTGAATAAACGTTCATACGTTGCCGATAGTAAATATATATCGAGCGCACAGATACTCGAAGAACAAAAAAGGGAACTTGGCACCGACCCTGTCGAGTTTCTCGGTTACAACCCCTACGAGCCATCCATCGACTTGACGCTTAAAAACGAATATGCCTGCCTCGACAGTATGACACTGTTAGAAAAAGAACTGCTTAAGGATAAACGTGTTACGCAGGTCGTGTATCATCGTGAAGTGATAGAGGCTGTCAATGACAATATACATAAAATAGCGATAGTGTTATTGGCTTTTATGGTTGTACTTACTCTTATCTCTTGGTCGCTCATAGGCAATGCCGTAAGGTTGTCCATATACTCTAAACGCTTTATTCTGCACACGATGAAACTTGTTGGTGCAACATGGGGGTTCATACGCCGCCCGTTCATCGTTCGCAATATGTATATAGGGCTTTTTTCAGGAGTGGCGGCAGATGTGTTGCTGGGCATCGTCTTTTATTTTGCCATGCGCGAAGAACCGGCCTTGATAACCATACTGCCTCCTGTGAGTCTTGCCATAATAGCCGCAGCGGTAATATGTTTCGGCATTTTTATGACAGTGTCGTGTGCCTACTCTTCGGTGAATCGCTTTTTGCGTATGCGCGGCGACGACCTATATTTCCTTTAATGTAACAAGAGAATAAATAAAATAATATGAACAAAAGAAATTTTCCTTTCGACAAAATGAACTATCTGCTCCTTGCAATAGGTTTCATCATCATCATCACCGGCTTTTTGCTGATGACAGGTCCCGGCTCCACCGAGACACATTTCGAGCCGGATATTTTTAGTTTCCGTCGCATTAAACTTGCGCCCACAGTCTGTTTCTTCGGCTTTATTTTTATTATTTATGCAATAATGTACAAACCTAAAAAAGATAAAAAATGAATCTTTTTGACACAATTGTAATAGCGATAGTAGAGGGCTTGACGGAATTTCTGCCTGTATCCTCAACCGGTCACATGATAATAACACAGAATCTGTTGGGTGTGGAGAGTACGGAATTTGTTAAGGCTTTTACCTTTATAATACAGTTTGGAGCGATACTTTCGGTGGTGGTGCTCTACTGGAAAAAATTCTTCAAACTCAATGATGAACCTGCGCCCGAGGGAGCATCGGCGTTGAAACGTTTCTTGCACAAGTATGACTTCTATTGGAAACTGTTTGTTGCCTTTATCCCCGCCGCAGTGTTAGGGTTGCTCTTCAGTGACATGATAGATGCTATGCTCGAGAGTGTTACAGTGGTGGCAATAACCCTTATCTTGGGAGGTGTGTTTATGCTTTTTTGCGACAAGATATTCAACAAGGGCAGCGAAAAGACCGAGCTTACCGAGAAACGTGCATTCTGGATAGGTATGTTCCAGTGTATCTCCATGATTCCCGGTGTTTCACGCTCTATGGCAACTATTGTCGGGGGTATGGCACAGAAACTGACCCGCAAGGCTGCGGCCGAGTTTTCTTTTTTCCTTGCTGTGCCCACTATGTTTGCAGCAACACTCTACAAGATGCTTAAAATATTTATGATGCCCGAAGGCATGGATATTATCAAGGATAATATTGTGACACTGCTTGTTGGAAATGTGGTGGCATTTATTGTGGCAATGTTGGCAATAAAATTCTTTATCAATTTTGTTACAAAATATGGCTTTAAGGCATTCGGCTGGTACAGAATAATCGTCGGAGGTATAATACTTGTGATGTTGCTCACCGGTCACAATCTTACAATAGTTTAACAGGCTGTTTAAATGGATTTTAAAGAAGGAGAAATTATAGCGCTCTACAAGCCTTATACGTGGACGTCGTTCCATCTTGTCAATAAGGTGCGCTACCATCTGTCGAAACGTTACAGGATAAAGCGTTTCAAGGTTGGGCATGCTGGTACACTCGACCCGCTGGCCACCGGTGTTCTTGTCATCTGCACAGGCAAGGCCACCAAGCGCATCGAAGAGCTTCAGAATCACACAAAAGAGTATGAGGCCGACCTTATGCTGGGCGCAACAACTGCATCTTATGATAAAGAACATCCGGTAAATGCCACCTTTCCCTATGAGCATATAACCGAGGACATGTTTCGTGAGGTGCTGAAACAATTTACCGGGACAATCGCTCAACGTCCGCCGCTCTATTCGGCCTGTAAGGTCGATGGCGAACGTGCATACAACCTTGCGCGACAGGGTAGTGAAATGCAACTTGCCCCCAAACAGATAACAATAGAGAAGATAGAACTTCTCTCTTTCGCGCCTCCCCAAGCAACCATCAGAGTTGTATGCGGCAAAGGCACATATATACGCTCGTTGGCTCGCGACATTGGCGAGGCTCTTGGCAGCGGTGCCTATCTGACACGCCTCACCCGCACTCGTGTCGGCGATTTTAAAATAGAAGAGTGCATACGTCCCGAGGATTTTCCTGCGTGGCTTAATGAGAATTTAACCGAAGTGTAAAATATAAAAAAACGTTTGAGAAATGACTGACATGAAACTTTCTCAG
>CAZXIQ010000223.1:0-3505 GCA_964640785.1 uncultured Bacteroidaceae bacterium
CTCGTTGGGCTCATAACCCAAAGGCCGGAGGTTCGATCCCTCCCCCCGCTACTAAGACAACCGACAATTCAGTCGGTTGTCTTTTTTTTGCATCTTTTCAATGAATTTTAAGTTTTTTGTCATTTTTTTGTTTAATTAAATTATTGTATGTAAATTTGCCCAGCTTTCCTAATCCAACATTTGTTGTTAGAAAGAATTTTCATAACAGATGAATGGGTTCCCGCGCCGAGCCTTTTATGGTAATATGTGTCGTATGTATTACAACAAAAGGCGGTTTTTGGGTGGGAAGAAAGTTTATATATAAAAGGCGTTTACTTTACGCTTCATCTTTCAGCGTTCCGAACTTCGAACACTTGGAAAACTCTGACAAAAGATGATGCAACTGTAGATGTCCTCGGGTGTGTTTATAAGTATACACGGACAGATGTTTGCATTGGTTATAATCAAGGTGTAATTTCTGTTTTTATACATTATATACATATCGGCGTGGGCTTCGAAGTTGCTTATCTTGACAGAGTAGGCAAGTTCGAAGGCCGTGGAACGTGAGATAAGTAACAGGTACGGATCTCACGTCTTTTGTTATTATAGTTAAGGAAAAAGTAAAATTTTTTGCAGGAGGTCGCAAATAATATAGGTTACATAATCGGTATATTACGATGGGACCTCTGAATCATAAACGCATACAGCCCATAGCTTCTCTTGTATGAGCGGCTATGGGCTGTATGCGTTTATGCAGATATATAAAATGAATATTTTTAACTAAAAACACAATAATTATGTCACAGAGCAAAACTTTAATCCAAGGATTGGAAGCTGCTGAATCTTCTAACACTTCAGCAATGGGTAGCGCACCCTCTGGTTTTTATTCAAATAGTAATAATTCAAGCAATCATCGTGGAACAGTGGTACCCGGAATGCAACCTGCGGCCGACAATGGTAACGGTGAACCACAACAAAAGTCTTCAAAATCGGCACAGTCCGGTAAGCCTGTGGTAGGTTTCCTTTATTCAATTTCTCGTACTCCGTTTGGTGAATATTGGCCTTTGAAAATAGGTCCCAATACAATAGGTATGAACCCCGATTGTGATATTGTATTGTCCGAAGGTACAGTTTCGGGCGAACATGCAGTTCTTGTTGTTCGTCAGATAAAGAACACAGGCAGTGTTATTGCTGCAATAGCTGACGAAAAATCGACAAACGGCACAATGATAAATGGCGAAACAATAGGTTTTTCGGCCGAGGAGTGCAAGAGTGGCGATATTATAACCATCGGTAACAACTACGAACTTGTATTGATACTTGTCGATGCTGCAAAAATGAATCTTTCTGTTTCTCAGGACTTTATCCCCGTACAGGTAGATGAAGAAGTAAATGATGAACCATGGAATGATTTCTCTGCCGGTGGCTTTGGCAAGACACGTTTGCAGGGCAGTAATACGTCTTCTATTGGTGGTGGCGATTATAATCACAATTCAAACGGAACAGTGGGATTGAATGGTTTCGACCCCGGTGCGCAGCGCGGAGGTACAATTCCCGTATAATAATCTTTTCAGATACTAAAGAATAGAAGAATGCCAAAATTTAGAATAGCGGGTGTCAACGAAAAAGCCAAAGGTATATATTACGAATTCGATTCGGACGACAGGCCTTTGGGCGAGGGTGGCATGGGTAAAGTATACAAAGGAAACTGTGTCAATGAGCGTTCGGGACAGTCGTATGTGGTTGCGGTTAAATTTCTTAAAGAAGAGGCTGCAAATAATCCATATGTAGTAGAGAAAGCGCGTCGTGAGGCCGAAATGCCTTTCACACACGATAATCTCATAAAGATGTATGGTTTTGTGGTGACCGAAGAAAAAACTCCATACGATTTCAGGCCCATACGTCATTATCATGTAGTCAGTGAATTATTAATGGGTATTTCATTGGCCGACTTGCTTGCAGGTCGTTTGGTAGACCAAGAAGGCAAATATATGCTTTATGCCGAGACTCTTTATAAAGAGTATCAGCAAGCCCCCGAACGCTTTGCCATAAAAATAATTAAAAGAGTTCTGTCGGGTCTCATGTGTATGCACGATGCCGGTTACATTCATCGCGACATAGACCCGTCGAATGTGATGATAACATCTGACGGCAAAATAAAACTTATCGACTATGGTATTGCCAAGAAAATGAATGCATTGACTACCAGCGATAAGCACATGACGCAGGCCGGCGAGTTTGTAGGAAAACCCGAATTTGCTGCCCCCGAACTTATTCTTGGAGCAATTAACGAGCAGAACCAGACAACCGACATCTATGCAGTAGGTATTCTTTTATTCCAATGTATCGTAGGACGCTTGCCGTTCGAGGGTGAAAGACTTGATATTATTCAGAAACAGTTGAATCAGCAACCGCCACTGAATCTTGTCAAGAATAAAGAGTTGCGTAAAATTATAAAGTGCGCAATGCAGAAAAAACGTGCCGATCGTTTCCAAAGTTCGGCCGAGTTCCGCGTAGAGCTTGATAAATTGCGTTTTGACGATGATTCCAATCCTGTTCCTATTAAAAAATATATAATAGGAGCGGTAGCGGCGTTAGTACTTATTGTCGGCGGAGTAGTGTTGTTCAACGCTATTGATCCCGATGAACCTAAGCCTGTAATAAATGATGATACTATTCCGAAACCGATTCTCATTTCAACTCCCGTGCCTAAGAAGATTACCGTATGCGATGCAACGGCTTTGTTGCACGATGCTGCAACAGCCGAGAAGGGTTACAGCGAATTGCAGAAACTTGCAGAAACGAACAGTGAGGCTGCTTATATTTTAAGTCGTATTCATTTCAAAAACATGGGAAAAACCCAAAAAGCCCGAGAGGAAAAACTTCCCGATAGTATTCTGAATTTTCAGCAAAACTTACAAGATGCAAGCATAACATTCGTTAATGCCGATAAAGCACATGACTTGTTGAAGAAAGCAGTAGAATTGGATGAGACAAATATTTATGCTCAATATGAGTTAGGACTTGATTATTATTTGGCAAACGGTCGAACAGATGCCGTTAAAGAACCCAAATTCTCAGAGGCTAAAAAGTGTTTCGATTCGGTTATACAAAGTAAAAAAGACCCGGTACTCACAGGAAAAGCCAAGGGGTATATTCAGACAATAGAAAAGAATAAACTAAAATAGTACAAGGCAAAATATTTGCAAAACTTGTTAAAAACCAAGATACGAGAATAATAATATTAACAATTAAGTAATATCTGTTATGAGTTTGCAACCGGCACGTATGTTCCCTAACGACCCACATATATATTTCTATATATTTGGTAAAGTGTATCGCTACCTTCCTTCGCAAGAAAATTATATAGGTGGTGGTGCTATGGGTGATGTCTATCGCGGGGAACGTGCAGTAGGAAATTATATTATAGATAAAAAAGGACGTATAATTCCGCAAGATAATAATTGTTATTGGGATTCGGGAGTAGCAATCAAAAGAGTAAAAGATTGTTTCGCCAATAACAGGA
>CAZXIQ010000224.1:0-1135 GCA_964640785.1 uncultured Bacteroidaceae bacterium
TGATGCAATTCATGACACAGTTCACGAAATGGCAAAAGACGAAGCTCGTCACGGAAAAGGCTTTGAAGGACTCTACAACAGATATTTCAAGAAATAAGAATCACCAATTATAAGAATACTCCGATAGTTTCGAAAATCAACTATCGGAGTATTTGTATATTGTAATTATAGAAACCTTCTAAAGAGAATATCAGTTTTTCAGATTCTCGAAGAAGAAGTTTGTTATCATTTCAAACATCTGCCTGCGAGTATTTGAGCCATAATATATACTGTGGTTACTATCGGGATATATTGCAGTCTGGAACTGTTTTCCGGCCTGTGTAAGAGCATAAATATAACGTGTCATATTGCGGAAGTGTACATTATCATCGGCCGTTCCGTGTATAAGCAACAGTTTGCCATGCAATTTATCCACATTTACTATTGCCGAACCTTTGTCATACCCATCCTTATTTTCTTTTGGCGTGCGCATGTAACGCTCGGTATACACAGTATCATAGAAACGCCAATCTGTGGGAGCGGCTATTGCAACACCGGCTTTAAAAACAGGAGTACCCTCGCTCATGGACATCAAAGTATTATATCCACCGAAACTCCATCCCCAAATAGCAATGTTGCTCTTATCGACGTAGGGTAGAGTGCCAAGATATTTTGCAGCCTCTACCTGATCTTTCGATTCATATATACCAAGAGACATATATGTACATTTGCCGAATTTTGTACCTCTACCTGCTGTACCACGTCCATCGACACACACCATTATAAAACCATTGCTTGCCATGTAACTTTCAAAAAGGCCGCCACCATACTGGCCGATAGCCCAGCTATCTTTTACTTTTTGCGAGTAAGGACCGCTATATTGGTGCATAATCACCGGATATTTTTTGTTTTTATCAAAATCGGCCGGCTTTATCATCCACCCATAAAGCTGCACACCGTCGCTCGTGGTAAATGTGAAAATCTCTTTTTGTCCCATGTTAATACCGTTGAGACTTTCCAAAAGCTGTTTATTGTCAAGTATTGTAGCAAGTTTCTTACCATTATTGTCGTTGAGTGTTACCACCGGCGGAGTAGTAAGATTCTGATAAGTATTTACAAAATATTTCATTCCCTTGCTGAAAGTGGCGCTGTTTGT
>CAZXIQ010000224.1:1145-3503 GCA_964640785.1 uncultured Bacteroidaceae bacterium
TTGTTCCCTCTTGTTGTGTGATACGTGTTTTTTTATTCTTGGCATCAATTTTATAAACAGCACTTCGAGTGGGGTTACCCTCGTTGCTCAAGTAGTAAAGAATATTTTTCTCTTCGTCCCAACCCAAAAAGTCGCTAACATCATATTGTCCCTTTGTAAGCTGTTTGACAAGATTACCCCCAATAGTGTATAAATAAAGATGGTTGTATCCGTCACGCTCGCTGGGCATGATAAAATGATTCTTGTAGAATGCAAGCTGTTGATAGGTAGGCTCATTGACATATTCCGGACTCTCTTCGCGCAGAATACGCTTGCAAATACCCGAGAGAGGATTGGCTTGGAAAATATCAAGCTGATTCTGGTGACGGTTCAGTGTCATCACAGCAAGAAAATCGGGGTCCTGTGTAAATTCTATGCGAGGAATGTAATATGTACTGTCTATTGGAAGAGCGAGCTTGCGTGTCACGCGACTTTTTATATCGAAAGTGTGTACCGTCACAGTAGAGTTCTGAGCACCTGCAACAGGATATTTATAGCTGTATGGTTTTTTGTAGTCATCATATTCATGATTGCCGTCCCCCGTCGGAATGTACATTGGCATGTCATAATTCATCACTTTGCTCTCGTCGTAACGTATGTATGCCAACATTTTGCTATCGGCACTGAAGTCAAACGAACGGCTGGTGGCAAACTCCTCTTCGTAAACCCAATCGGGAATACCGTTTATTATTTCGCCATATTTTCCATCGGTTGTTATCTGCGACTCGCTGCTATTGAAAAGCAATTTTACAAGAAACAGGTTATTTTCGCGAGCAAAAGCAACCATTGTACCATCGGGCGAGAAAATAGGCTCTTGCTGTGCACCATTCTCGGAAAGTGGCTGCAGTTTGTTGTTCTTGCGCGAAAAAACATGATACTCGGCAGTGAAAGAGCGACGATATATACGATTGGTACGCGTCTGTATGAGCATACGTGCCTCGTCGGGCGAGAATATAAAGCCATCTATTCTTTTAAAGTTACAACCACGAGCAGTGTTTACATTAAAGAGCGTGTCGGTAACTTCACCGTTTTTAAATGAATAGCTTAGCACCATTTTGCGGTCGCTGCTCATCTTCGCAAAATGTTCACCATCGTTCATGGGGTGTATACCCGAAAATCCTCTTGCACTGTATGTGCCGTTTACAACCTCTTTAAGTTGAATATCGCGTCCTGCGGCGTAACTTGCCGTCATTGTTGCGAAGGATAATAAAATTAATAGTGTCTTTTTCATTATATATTATTTGTTATTTCATTTCTTTCGGCGAAGATACGGAGAAAAAACGAGAATTGTTGGTTAAGCGATTAAATTCCTATAACTTTGCCACAGTATAAATGTATTTATCTTGTATATGGACAGTAAAGAGCGTTTCTATTATAATGATTTTGGAGGTTACATGCGCCGCAATTTCGATTTTAAGGTGCAAAAAATTTCCATCGACGGCGGCTTTACCTGCCCCAACCGTGACGGCACGAAAGGAACCGGAGGATGCACATATTGTAATAATCGCACTTTCAATCCTGCCTATTGCCACCGCCATCGTTCAGTGGGCGAACAGATGAACGAAGGTATTGCTTTTTTTGCGCACAAATACCCACAAATGCGCTATCTTGCATATTTTCAAGCATACACAAACACATACGAATCGCTCGACGTGCTACGTACAAGATACGAAGAGGCACTATCAGTCGATGGATGCGTAGGGCTTGTCATAGGCACACGTCCCGACTGCATGCCCGAAGAATTGCTCGACTACCTTCAAGAACTCTCGCGTAAAGTGTATATAATGATTGAGTATGGCTTGGAAAGCACCAATGATGTTACTTTGCAACGCATCAATCGCGGTCACGACTATTCCACAGCCGTCGATGCAATACTTCGCACTACCGCTCGGGGACTTCCTGTGGGCGTACATATTATTTTGGGCTTACCGGGCGAAGAGCGTACATTGCTTATTCGTCAAGCCGAAGAGTTGTCTGAATTGCCCATTACCACGCTCAAGCTGCATCAATTACAACTTATTCGCGGCACCCGCATGGCCGACGAATTCAAAGAGTCGCCCGAGGACTTTCACCTTTTCGAGCTTGAGGAATATATCGAAGTTATTGTTGATTATTTAGAGCATCTTCGCCCCGATATTGTAGTCGAACGTTTCGCCTCACAGTCGCCCAAAGAGCTGCTTATTGCACCCGATTGGGGATTGAAGAACTACGAACTTGTCGAAAAAATAAAACGGCGTATGCGTGAACGCGACACATGGCAGGGAAAATATTACACCCCCGACACACATAAACATACTACTTTTTAATATTCAGTTTGTT
>CAZXIQ010000225.1:0-3492 GCA_964640785.1 uncultured Bacteroidaceae bacterium
CATTTCGCGTGCACGACGCACAAACTCGAAATATTTTTCATTGTCGAAAAACATTTGAGTAACAGCATACTCAGCCCCATTGTCAGCTTTCTTTTTAAGCCAATAGAGGTCAGTTTCGAGGTTAGGAGCCTCTACATGCTTTTCGGGGTAGCAGGCTACTCCATACGAGAAAGGCACTCCACGTTCACGTATCGGAGTACCGTCAATGAAATATCCCTCATTGTAACGATTGACCTGCTCTTGCAACTGCACAGTGTGGTCGTAACCACCCAATGTGGGAGTAAAAGTCTTTTCATCTTTGGCTTTGTCGCCACGCAACAGCAACAGGTCAGTTATGCCGGAAAGCTGCAAGTCTATAAGTACATACTCAGTCTCTTCGGGAGTAAAACCGTTGCACAGAATATGAGGGACTACGGGAATTCCGTAGCGATGCTTTATTGCCGTCGCCACTGCCACCGTACCGGGACGACGACGAACAGCACTGCGCTTGAACATACCGTTACCGGCATCGGTGTAAACATATTCACTATGATGCGTAGTAATGTTTATATATTTAGGGCCAAACTCACTTATACGGTCGATAGAGTCGAAAAGTTTTGTAAGCCCCATGCCCTTTACTGGCGGCAATACCTCTATCGAGAAAACCGTCTTTTCAGACGAATTTATACAATCAGTTATTTTCATCTTATCTTTTCTTTATAAAAATTCCGCCTTGACACAAACGGAACTCATTTACACACTTTAATATGCCGGCATATTACAAGCCGATGCAACGCAAGCCTGCTTGCAAGCTGCAAAGCAAGCGCAGTACATATTAGTAACATTTATGTTGCAAATATAAGATTTAGAAACGAAATTACGAAAAACAAAAGAGACAAAGAGCCACGCAAATTTAAATTTGCGTGGCTCTTTAAGCAAAAAAACTCGCATGTCAATCGTCTATATCCTTTATCTTTAACTTTTTATCAAATACGAGTTCTAATTTGTTGGATAATTTCACTTCGTGATTGCCACGTTTACGTTCTATTTCTATTACCTGAACATCGGGAAAATGCTCTTTCACATACGCCTTTATTGCATCAGGTATAATAGCTTGAGGGACAGACGAATATCGACAATCAACATCTACCCACTCACCGGCGCGACTGAATTCAACCTTTACGCCATCGGCAAATACAATTTCATAGTTGCGGTCAAAAAAGTCGCGTTCTTCCTTGACATACGAAATTTTACTTGTCGGGAAATGAGCATTTACAAACTGTTGCGCCTTGACCGGCAACTCATTTTTTGTAATCACACGGTCGTTATCAGCTTTTGCTGTTATCACACCCAATGAAAATACCGCAAGAATTATAACAAAAATCTTTTTCATATTCAATAATTTTACTACGTTAAACATCTGATTTTTTCTTTTCTGACACAAAGTTCATATACAATTCTGAAATAAATTTGAAATTCCGCAATATTTTCGAAAAATTTTAATTAGTCGTGCAATCCGCGTCCACGAAGATACTGCAATAAGTAGGCAGGATTGTCTGTCTGAATGATTCTTGCACCCAATTTATCAATAAGATAGCCGTAATTGGCATCGGCATCTTTTAATGCAGCCGCGTCGTCGTGACCACCGTTGAGCGACGGCCATAGAGAATTGTACCACAAAAGTGTCTTTTTAAACAGAAGTTTCTTCATCTTTTTAGGCATAGGGCTTGCGGGGTCGGAGTAACACAATTCAAATGCAGCAGGACGCATCTGTTTCATATACTCCTTTACAAACGGTACTGCACCATCTTTGTCTATTGTGACAATGGGCATATATATTACCTTATCGAGGTACTGTGAGAACTCTCTTTTCAGTTTCTCGACAGGCGCACTGCCTTTCATTATAACAATATTTGCCGTGCCTGTTCTTTCAAGCACCTCATAAACCTCGGGGAATATTGAGTAAGCCTTGTCCAAATTGACCATTATTCTACCTTTTGCCACAAGCAAAGCCTCTTCCAATGTGGGAACGGTGTGTTCTGTCAATCGGCCATCCTTATCTTTCAATTTTAACTTCTTAATCTGGGACAAGGTAAGATTACCCACCTTACCTTTTCCATTTGTCGTACGATCGACTGTATTGTCATGCATAAGCACTAGATGACCATCCTTTGTTTTTCTCACATCAATCTCTACTGCATCTATTTTCATTACTATGGCACTGTCGATAGCCGCCAAAGAATTTTCAGGTGCGCTGCGCCAATTACCGCGATGCGACACAACCAACACTTTTTTTAACCGTGGATTCAAAAAATCCTCTCTTAACTTCTGCGCCCTATTCTGCGCCAAAAGCACAGACGAATACAGACAACACAGTAGTATTGATACAAAATAGCACTTTTTCATATTATTTATTACGTAAGACCGGTTCATAAAAAACACAAACAGTATAAAAAATAATGCGAGCCATAAAAGCTCGCATTATTTTTATTTAGTCAAACTTGTGTTGCTATTATTTCGCAGGAGCGATGATTACGCGACGGTTCAACTGGATGGGGCTTTCTGTATCAACACCACCCTTACCTGCTACGATAAGCTGGCTTTCGGGAACACCCATCTCTACCAGCTTAGCAGCAACAGCCTTAGCACGTGCCTCAGACAATGTCTGGTTGTAAGAAGCTGTACCTGTTGCGCTGTCAGCATAACCTGTAACTGTAAGTTTCACACCTGTCTCCTTAGCTGCGTTAGCCAAAGCTTTGAGGTTGAGAATCTCTTTCTTAGAATCGATCTTAGAAGAGTTGAATGCGAAGAATACAGACTGAGCTGCATCGAACATTTCAACATCTTTAGGAGCGTTCTGACACTTAGCAAGAGCAGCCTTAGCAGCAGCGAGCTGAGACTTCAACTGAGCATTCTCAGACTCTTTTGCCTGCAACTGTGCGTTAAGAGCAGCAAGAGCAGCAGCGTTAGCAGCCATGATTGCGTCTACATCAGGAGTATTCTCCCAACCTGTCTTGTTGAATTTGTATGTAACACCGGCAGTAGCTGCGAAAATCATGTCGTAACCATTGCGAGTGGGCATAACACCACCGAAACCACCTCTAGCAGCAGTAGCTGAAAGCTCAAGGTTAAGAGCCCAGTGTTTAGCAATACGGAAAGTGTTCAAAAGACCTGCGTTAGCTGTCAATGCACCAGCGTTACCGTTACCATTGGCACCGTCACGATCCAAGTTAGCAGCGTAACCGAGACCCATGTAAGGAATCAAGTTCCATACGCGTTTCTCGTTGTAACCGAAGAACAAGTTGCTGAGGTTGAACATAGCATCTGCATGTACATTGTAGAAACTGCATTTGTCTGCATCCTCAAGAGGTTTAATCTCAAAGCCGTTGTAAGCTACTCTCCAACCAAAGCCGGGTGTGTGCCATTTTCCTACATATGCCGAGATTGCAGCTGTTCCGTGATCGAACATGCTCTCGCCATTGGTTTTAACACCGTTGAACAACTGATAACCGC
>CAZXIQ010000226.1:0-3478 GCA_964640785.1 uncultured Bacteroidaceae bacterium
TATCAATAAAATTTAATAAAGATGAAAAAAATCGCATTCCTTTCCTTAGTTGCTTTCATTTTAATCGGCCTTACATCCTGTGACACAAATTCAAGAGCATTCAGTGAAATGCAAAGTATATGCGAGGATATTGAAGAGAATTTTGACAAGTACACCGAAAAAGATTTTAAAGAAATAACCGCACGCTTCGCTGAAATTGAAGAAAAAATGGAGGCGCGTGACCTCGACGACGACGAGAAACAAGAGCTTGCCAAACTTAAAGGACGCTATTACGGAGCGTTCACAAAAGGAGCAATAAATTCGGCAAAAGATGAAATAAAAAGAATCGGCAACAAAGTAGGCAGTGCCATTGAAGGATTCGTCGAAGGCGTTAAATAACAGTTTCTTATTCTCAAAAAAATGTTAGGTGCCATTGCCGGAGATATTTTAGGTTCGTATTACGAATTCCGACCCACAAAGAATTTCAACTTCGAGTTTCTGCCCACAGAGTCGCGTCCCACCGACGACACTGTGCTGACACTCGCTGTGGCCGAGTGGTTAATGGAGGACAAAGAGCACTCTCACAAGGGATTGACGCAATATATGCGCAAGTGGGGGCGTAAATTTCCAAATGTCGGATACGGCAGCATGTTTATAAAGTGGCTCAACAATGAGAATGCACAACCCTATGGCAGTTACGGCAACGGTGCAGCCATGCGTGTAAGCCCGGTAGCATTGTACGCATCATCACTCGAAGAGGCTCTCAATTTAGCAAAAATATCGGCCGAAGTTACGCACAATCACCCCGAAGGAATAAAAGGAGCACAAGCTGTGGCTGCCGCAATATGGTTGGCAAAGAATGGCAAAAGAAAAGAGGAAATTCGCACATATTTATCAGAAAAATTCGGTTACGATTTTAAAAAGTCAATAGCCGAAACAGCTCAATCATACAGTTTCGATGAAACAAGTGCAGGCAGCGTTCCGCAAGCAATCGCAGCATACCTCGAAGGAGAAAATTTCGAGGAAATTATTCGTTTGGCAATATCATTGGGAGGCGACGCCGATACACAGGCTGCAATAGCCGGGTCGATAGCCACTGCAACTCCCGACACCCGATACAAAGTGCCGGCAGATATCAAGCATCGGTGCCTGTCATTAATGCATTCAAGAATGATAAACGGCATGTACGCATTTCTTCATTTTCTTGAATATCCGACAATAGATGCCCCCATTCGCAACTCCTACAAAGTAGACGAAAGAATATACGCAGGCGAATATCCCGCAACTTCAGACGAGACTTTAGGACGAAAAGAATTGTCGCGATTCGTCGAGTTTGGAATAACAAATTTCATCGACTTAACCGATAGTGGAGAACTCTCACCATACAATCAATGGTTGCCCAAAGAATGCTGCTATTTAAGATTCAGTATAAAGGATTGTTGCACACCAAATTCCAACCACGAAGTTACAGAACTGCTTGAAGGTATGATAAAAACCCTAAAAGAAAATAAGAGTGCAAAAATCTACATTCATTGTCGCGGCGGAATAGGACGCACGGGTACAATCGTCGGCTGTTACTATGCAATGCTTTTTAAAGATTTTAATCTTGCCAACGAGGTATTGCAAAAACAGTTTGCACAATGTCCAAAGTCGGCATACAGACGAGTGCCCGAAACATTAAAGCAACGTCAATTTATTATGCAATATGCCGATTGCATTGCAAAGAACAGCACATTATCGAGGTAACATTCCCTCAATTACATTTACGTATATAATGTAAATTCGATTAAACTATATGAATAAATAATCTTTCCAATCATCATAAAAGATACGCAAACATATATCAATCTGATGGAAATATAAAGCGAATGGTATTATTGTATAAACACAACAATACCATTCGTCTATATTTATCCAACAAAATGTTATTTGACAAAAAATTCAAGGCCGTCATACGCAAGATGAACATTCCGGGGAAGAACCTTTTCAATTTTTGCGTGCAGGCCAATATGGTGCATCATGTGGGTAAAATAAACAACGCGCGGCTTTATATAATTGATTATATTGTAAGCCTCGAGAAC
This sequence comes from uncultured Bacteroidaceae bacterium, assembly GCA_964640785.1. GTDB lineage: Bacteria > Bacteroidota > Bacteroidia > Bacteroidales > Bacteroidaceae > HGM04593. Next base: position 2,061 of record CAZXIQ010000226.1, read on the forward strand.
CGTTTGATGCGACCCATGAGGTTTGGAAAATCGTAAAGCATTAATTACAAGCGTATCAACCCCTCTAAGTTTATCCAATTCTTTAAGTTCTATAAAACTCATGTCGGTAATATACGCAAAAGCACCTATACGATAGCCCAAGATTGGCAACCGGCCATGAAAAACACGAACAGGCAAAATCTTCAAGTCATTTATATAAAACTCACCACTATCATCTATTTCATGCAGAATCAAATTCGGCACCCCGGGATATTTTACATCAGAAAAACAATACGGGAGTACACTCTGCACATGCTCGACAGTGTGCTTATCGCCATATATTGGAATATCACCCTTACGGCAAAATGGACGAAGATCGTCAAGCCCTCCTGTATGGTCATAATGTTTATGGGTAAGCAGCACCGCATCAATCTTACGAAAGGGTCTGTTCAGCATCTGTGTCCTAAAATCGGGTCCGCAATCTATAAGCAATCTGTTGTCACCACATTCCACAACAGCCGATGAGCGCAAACGAGAATCGCGGGGGTCGGTTGAAGTACAAACCTCGCATCCACATCCAAGTTCGGGAACACCCGTAGAAGTTCCACTACCTAAAATAGTAATTTTCATACGAATAAAGCGTCTCGTTTAATCAATTACATTAACTTCAGAGAAAATATCCACGTCAAATTTTTCTTTTACTGATTTTTGTATCATCATCGCAAAATCCACAACCTCGCGGCCCGTGGCTCCACCCAAATTAACAATAACCAATGCCTGATTGCGATAAACACCTACATGCTCGCTGCTTTTCTCTTTCCATCCGCAACGGTCTATAAGCCATCCTGCCGACAGTTTCACTCCGCCCTCAACCGAATACACGGGCATTTCCGGATAGAGCCCTTTCAGTTTTTCGGCGTGTAAAGAATCGACCACAGGATTCATAAAAAAGCTGCCGGCGCTACCAATCATTGCAGGGTCGGGCAACTTTGCAGCACGAGTACCGCAAACAGCCAAACGTATATTTTCAGCAGTAACACCACCCATCAGTTCACATTGTTCCTTTAAATTTCCATAAGAAAGAATATATTCGGGCTTTTTGTTTAACCTGAAAACAACATGTGTAATCACATATTTCCCTTTTTCATTCTTTTTGAATACACTGTCACGATAAGCGTAAGCACACTCCTCTTTTGTGAATACACGCACAGAGCCATCAATCAACGACACAGTCTCGACCCTTTCAATAAAATCACCCGCCTCAACACCATAAGCGCCGACATTCTGCACCGCACTTGCACCAACCTCACCGGGAATAGCCGACAGATTCTCAAGGCCTTGCCACCCCTTCGAAACAGAGTGAGCAACAAACTCATCCCAATTAACGCCACTGCCTGCGCGCACAAAAAAGTAATCATCATTTTCCTCTAAAAGTTCAA
>CAZXIQ010000227.1:0-3444 GCA_964640785.1 uncultured Bacteroidaceae bacterium
ATGAGGCGTACAGAGGGAAACTCAGCGCGCATAACTGCGACAGAATTATCGGTCGAGGCATTATCGGCCACAATTACTTCGGCCTGAGACGAGAATCGTATCACCGACGGCAGGAAACGACGCAACATTTCCGCACCATTGTAATTGAGAATAACTACTGCCACACGCTTTTCCATTGTACACAAAAATTAGAAACTGCTTAAATAATTTCGGCAACCGTCAGTGCCGACCTATCATCATTAAAGCCACCCAAGCGGACGCGTACCACCTTATTGACCAATGTCTTGTTGCACACAGTCTCCACACGTATGTAATTTTCGGTAAAGCCACCCATTGGCATTTCGGGACGCGGTTTTTCGAAAAGCACGGTAGCCTCGCATCCAATGAAACGCTCGTAAAAAGCGATACGTTTCTCTTCGGAAAGTTCTATCAACATGCGGCTGCGACGCTGTTTTTCGGCAGGAGGCACTGCCCCGGCAATTTTCAATGCCTGCGTACCGGGACGCTCGGAGTAACTGAACACATGCAGTTGAGAAATATCGAGAGACTTTATAAAATTGTAAGCCTTAAGGAATAATTCATCAGTCTCGCCACGTGTACCCACAATTACATCCACCCCTATAAAAGCATTGGGAAGCAGACGGCGCACAGTAGCAATCTTCTCGGCAAAGAAAGATGTATCGTATCGACGGTGCATGAGCTTTAGAACCTCGTCGCTGCCCGCCTGCAAGGGAATGTGCAGATGGGGCATGAAACTGCGTGAAGAGGATATGTACTCTATTATTTCGTCGGTTATAAGATTGGGTTCTATCGAAGATATACGGTAGCGGTCGATGCCCTCGACAGCGTCGAGAGCCTTCACAAGCGACACAAAACTTTCACCTGTACTTTTGCCAAAGTCGCCTATGTTCACTCCGGTAATGACAATCTCGCGACCACCTTCGTCGGCAGCCTTGCGTGCCTGCGCCACAAGGTCGGCTATTTGAGGATTGCGGCTGCGTCCGCGAGCATAAGGTATTGTGCAATATGTGCAAAAATAGTCGCAACCGTCCTGCACTTTCAGGAAGTAGCGCGTGCGGTCGCCACGCGAACAAGAGGGCACGAAACGACGAACATCTTTTGTTGGGCAAACGAACCACTCGCCCACCCCTTCGCGCTTTTGCATATTGCAAAGATGTTCAAGAACGTCACCTTTTTTGTCAATGCCAAGCACCACGTCCACACCCTCTTCGGCTGCAAGTTTTTCGGGCGACAACTGAGCGTAACAACCGGTAACAATCACATAGGCCCCCGGATGACGACGTACAAGTTTGTGAATAGCCTGACGACACTTTTTTTCGGCCTCTTGCGTGACAGCGCAACTGTTTATGATACAAATATCTGCTTGTTCACCGCGACGGGCAGTGCGTATGCCGGCCTCTTGCAGAGTGCGCTCTATGGTAGATGTCTCGGCGAAATTAAGTTTGCAGCCAAGCGTATAGTAGACTGCTTTTTTATCCTTGAAAATTGTTGTGTCAATCATTTGTCTGTTTCTATCGTACTTGCAAATGCGAAGATAAGGAGAAAAAACGAATTTCGGGCAGAAAAGAGGTATACATTATTATAGAAGTTGTTTAAATTCTCATTAAAAATTTAAACAACTTCCAATGTCGGTTACATAACCATTATAATCGAACAAGATGTACGTGTCTATTTTATTTCGAACCTTACATTCACATCAACAGAATATTCATTTTCTGTAATAGACAAGGTCGGTTGTGCAGCAGCATCGGCCGACTCCTCGACCACGCTTCGGGCAGCCATTGCCTTGTAGTTGCGCGGAGATATTATTTCGTTCATCGACCAAGAATTTACATATATAGCTTTACCAATCTCTTGCCCTATGGCAGCAATAAGTTCGGTGGCACGCTGCTTGGCTTTTTTTATAGCCTCTACTCCAAGCTCGCTCTCGAGGGCGTCGCGTTTGGAATATTTTGTCTCGGCAAGCACTATATTGGAAATCTCTTGCGACTCTAACGCCGAAATTACATTCTGCACAGTCTCGGCATCAGTAAGTTTCAGCATATACACGGCCTCGGTCATGGTTTTTATCTTCGACAAGAATGTCTTTAACTTAAGAGAGCTGCCCATCGACAGCACTGTCAGATTCTTCTCTACATCAACGCCCTGCTTTTCGAGCACTTTTATCATGATATTTTGCACATCTTGCAAACTCTTTTTACCTTTATAATCACTCTCTTTGATGGTTATTTTCAAATAAATTTCATCGGGAGTAACCTTACGGGTAGCCGATGCGCGCACCTCAATATAAGGAACGGAAGGAATATTATTCTGGGCATTTACTGAGGATGCTGCAAAAAACGATGCAAACAACATTGCAACCACGTACAGACGGAAACTGTTCATCTTTATTCTATTTATAAGTTTTACATTGTTGCAAATGTATAAAAAACAGATATGCACAACAACTAATTTTACCAAAATTAAGAAACTTTTCAAATTTATTTCGCCATTTTTGCTCTATAAAAATGGCGAAACTAACGATGCTGTTTCTATATAAAAAACTTTTTATCAGGCAGCGCTCATTAACAAAAAAACTACATATCTCCCTCGACAAACTTTTTTACGGTAATATCCTGTCCATCATATTCAACATAAGTAAATTCCGTAATCCAGTCGCCAAGAATGATGCAACGTGCCGTGTCGGACAACATTACATCAGCATCGCAATGACGATGTCCGAAGATGAAACAATCTACCGTGTCGTGTTTGGCAAGATAGCGGCGGGCAAATGTCATACAAGGCTCACGGTCGGCACCGCGAAAGGGAATGTCGCCATTCAGTTTATGTTTGCGCATGCTGTACCGCGCCCAACCAAGGCCGAAACTCATAGCCCAACGTGGATGAACGAAACAAGAGAACATCCTTTGCAAAAAGGGACTGTGGAACATTGCACGAAGAACGGCAAAGTTCGACTCCCCGGAAAATTCATCGCCGTGGGCAAGATAAAATTCCTTACCGTTAATTTCGGCAAGCATAGGCTCGCGGTGTATTTTCATGCCACACTCCTTTTCAAAGTAATCCTTGCACCACATGTCGTGATTACCGGGAAAGAAGTGTACCTCGACACCACTGTCGGTAAGTTCGGAAATCTTTCCCAAAAAACGTGTAAAGCCTTTTGGAACAACATGTTTATATTCGTACCAAAAATCGAACATATCACCCAGAAAGTATATTGCGGCAGCCTCGTCCTTTATCTTATTGAGAAAAGAGACGAGACGTCGCTCGTGTGTACGACGATGCTGTATCGCCCACGAGCCAAGGTGAGCATCGGAGAGGAAATAGACTTTTCTATTCATCGACAGATGTAATTTACAGGGTTACAAAAAACCAAGTTCAAGCTTGGCCTCCTCGGTCATAAGTTCCTGACTCCATTCGGGTTCA
>CAZXIQ010000228.1:0-3423 GCA_964640785.1 uncultured Bacteroidaceae bacterium
GAGACGGCTATTTATCGCCGTACACAATGGAAATAGACGGAAGATACCGCTATTTCTTGCAAAAAGAACGCGAATTGACAAAAGATGGAAAGCAGACACTCTCGGACTTTGCATCAGGTTATCTCTATTTCGGGTTGCATGCAACAAAAACCGGATGGTGTTTCAGAGAATGGGCACCAAACGCAACGAAAATATATCTCATAGGCGATTTTACAGATTGGAAAGAATTGCCCGAGTATGAACTTAAAAGAAAGCAAGGCGGTTGCTGGGAAATAGAACTACCCAAAAAGGCAATTTCTCACGGGCAATTTTATAAACTCAAAGTTTATTGGGAAGGCGGACAAGGTGAAAGAATTCCTGCATGGGTGCGCCGTGTGGTTCAGGACGATGCTACGCAGATATTCAGTGCACAGGTGTGGAATCCGCAAAAACAGTACAAGTTCAAACATAAAAAGTTCAAGCCTAAATGCTCGCCTCTGCTTATTTATGAGTGCCATATAGGTATGGCCCAAGAGGAAGAGCGTGTAGGTACTTACCGCGAATTCCGCGAAAAAGTGCTTCCTCGTATCGCGGCTGACGGCTACAACTGCATACAGATAATGGCAATACAGGAACATCCATACTATGGCAGTTTCGGCTATCATGTATCGAGCTTTTTTGCAGCATCTTCGCGTTTCGGGACACCCGAAGACCTTAAAGAACTTATTGATGCTGCACACGGAATGGGAATAGCAGTAATTATGGACCTTGTGCACTCCCATGCAGTGAAAAATGAAATAGAGGGTCTTGGACTTCTCGATGGCGACCCTTGTCAATATTTTCATGGTGGCGACCGTCGAGTACATAATGCTTGGGATTCGCTCTGTTTCGATTATGGCAAAAATGAAGTGTTGCACTTCTTGTTGTCAAATTGTAAATATTGGCTCGAAGAGTTCAAATTCGATGGTTTCCGTTTCGATGGTGTAACATCAATGATATATTACAGTCACGGTCTCGGCGAGTCGTTCTGTGATTACTCCGACTATTTCAACGGTCATCAGGATGGCGATGCAATATGTTATCTGACATTGGCCAACAGACTTATACACGAGATTAATCCTTCGGCAATAACCATAGCCGAAGAGGTATCGGGAATGCCCGGTCTTGCAGCTCCTGTCGAGGATGGTGGTTACGGCTTTGATTATCGCATGGCGATGAATATCCCCGACTATTGGATAAAGCTCATAAAAGAACAAAAAGACGAAGATTGGAAACCTTCTTCGATATTCTGGGAACTTACCAACCGTCGTCAAGATGAAAAGACAATATCTTATGCCGAGAGTCACGACCAAGCACTCGTTGGTGACAAGACTATTATTTTCCGCCTTATAGATGCTGACATGTATTGGCATTTTGCAAAAGGACACGAGACGGGCATGGTACATAGAGGTATTGCATTGCACAAAATGATACGCCTCGTTACTGCCTCTACCATAAATGGTGGTTATCTTAACTTCATGGGTAATGAGTTCGGACACCCCGAGTGGATAGATTTTCCGCGTTACGGCAACGGATGGAGCCACAAATATGCGCGTCGTCAGTGGAGCCTTGTCGATAATCAAGATTATTGTTACGCTTCGCTTGGGGCATTCGACAAGGAGATGATGGAAATTATCGGCAGTGTGAAGAATTTCCAGAACAGGCCTGTGCAGGAAATATGGCACAACGATGGCGATCAAGTGCTTGCTTACTCTCGCCGCGACATTATCTTTGTCTTTAATTTCAATCCCACACGTTCGTTTACAGACTATGGATTCCTTGTCCCCGAGGGTGACTATTCGATTATTCTCGATTCTGATGCTGTTCGATTCGGAGGTAACGGATTGGTAGATGACAATCAGGTACACTTTACAAACAGTGACCCGTTGTATGCTAAAAAGCGTAAAGGGTGGTTGAAATTATATCTTCCTGCTCGCACTGCACTTGTATTGAAAAAGAATAAAAAAGCATAAGGAATGAAGTCTGCAAGAGAGATACGCCTTTTTCGCATGGTGCGTATAGTGTGCGCTGTGGTTTTTGTTATATTTGCTTTTACCTTTCTATCCATATATCAGGCACCGCTCTTAGAGGTTGCATATGATATTACGGCCACCGGTAAATTGCAATACGACGAAAATATTACAGCAGCAATAATAACTGTTGCACTGTTGCTTGTCACTCTGTGGCTTAATAAATACGCAAAATTTACACGTGAGTGGGAGGCAATGTCATACTTGCCGGCGTGTGCTATGCTTGCTTTCATCACAAATATAGATCGTACAATATATACGGGCAGTGAATTTTCGTGGTCGTGGGTGTGGATAGGAGCGATTGTCTTGTTCGTATATGCTTTTGCATCGTGGGTGCTCAAACGTGTTCTTTTTATGCGTATAAAGGATATTACGCGTGCTGCTAACAGAATAATGTGGCGTAATTTGTTGTTACTCTCTGTCTTGTTCTGTTTTACCGGGTTTTTGTCCGATAGTGACGAGAATTTCAAGCACGAGGCTATGGTGTATCACTATGTGAAAAAGGGAAATTATGACAAGGCGCAGCGTGTGGCTTTGCGTTCCTATACAGTTTCTCAGGAACTGACTGCCGGCAGGGCGTATGTGCTTGCTCACGAGGGTGAACTTGGCGAGAAACTGTTTACCTATCCTCAATATTATGGCGTTGCCGGCTTGTTGCCTCGCGAGGAGCAGACATCGCCATTGTCGGCATCTATGGTGTACGATTTTCTGAAAGTAAAGCCCCATAAAGGCGAGGCTGCCGGTGATTTTCTCTCACGTGCTTTGAGTGTGGATACAGCCTCTGTCGCAGTTAAGGATTATTATTTGTCGGCTCTTTTGTTGGACAGACGTCTCAATGAATTTGTGGATTCTTTGCCTCGTTTCTATAATCTTTCCGATTCACTCAATTTGCCACAGCATTATCAAGAGGCTTTGTTTCTCTGCTCGAAGGTTTTTCCGGATAAAGGTGTTTCTTTTACTACCTCAACTTTCGAAGAAAAATATGCCGAATTGTTGAAGTTGGAACAGGAATATAAAGATGATATTCTGGTGCGAAGTAATTATGTAAGAAAGTTCTTTGGAACCACATAGGGGTGGTATTACTTTTATGCCGATAAATTATAAATATTTTCCACTTTGCCAAATATCGTGCATTGCGCAGTTTAAAAGCAAATGTCAGTCGAAAAAAACGACTGACATTTGCTTTTAAACTGCGTAATAAAAACCTGTATCATCATCGAACAGACTATTTGTATAAAAAAAGATATTCAATAGGACATGTTTTTAGAGTTTCGTAATAGCATATTATTCCTACTCCTCACCCAAAAATCTTGTTTCTTTGATGAAAAATTATTGAATATTCGAAATATCTATAAGTTTGTTCATTATGGCATAT
>CAZXIQ010000229.1:0-3420 GCA_964640785.1 uncultured Bacteroidaceae bacterium
CTGCTTGTGTCTGAAGGGTTATTCACATATTTGGGTGAACGGTGCAAATGCTGCGTCGAGAAGTATTCCCGGTGCTTCGCATGTGACAAGTTCGGATACACTGCCTGCATCGCCTGCCGTAAATGATGTTGTTATTCTTACGGCTGATGTGATGAATGAGGATGGACAGACTTTGAAGTTTGCCGCAGGCACGGTTGTTACTTATACAGGCAGCAGTTGGATTGAATTTACCGGAGAAATAATGGCTGCATAGCATTGGAAACTATTTTAGGAACTGTTTAATTTATTACTTGCACCGCAGTTTGTGGGCAGGACCGATGAATGGTTATTTACAAACTGCGGTGCTTTTTTAAAAAAATGGATAATTATTATGAAAAGAAAAGTTACTTATGAAATTAGAAATCAGATAGAGCGTAGTTGTTATTTCCGAGTAGGAAAGGCTCTGTTGCGTGTGGATTTTACCGGAGGTGCGATTAATTCGGCCGGAATGACTCCTGCAAACTACACGACGGACAATCCTCTTTATCAGAAGGCCATTGAGGATAGTGAGCAGTTTCGTTGCGGTGAAATTGTTATCGGAGCTACGGAAAAGATTGTCGAAAAAGAGCCTGTGGCCGATGCTGAAAACTGCAAAGAGAAGAGCAATAAAGAGGTATTTGTGAACGTGACAAACGTGCAACAGGCACGTAGTGTGCTTATGGGCGAGCCTTACAAGGTGTCTCTGTCGGAACTTCAGAACAAGCAGGCTGTGCGTGCCAAGGCCGACGAATTGGGTGTCTCTTTTCCTAATTGGCTATGATTGCAGAGAGTGTGCTTGTAGATAAGGTTCGTGCGTTGCTCAACGAAGCTCGTGGCGAGAATGGTGTTTCGCTTATTACCGACGACACACTTTTACTTGACAGGTATATTACCGAATTGTTGCCCGAGGCTGTGCTTTTTGTACAGATGAACAGGGGGAAAGGGGTGGTTAATGCCAAGAACTTTGCCAACTGCAATATTCTTGTTTCGGATGGCGGAAAGGGGGTAATTGCATTGCCCGAGGATTATGTTCGCCTTGTCTCTCTGAAGTTGAATATTTGGAAAAGACCTTGTTTCGCAACTGCAGTCACTGATTCATCTGTGGATAATGCACAGCAGAATAAATATATGCAGGCCGGAGAATTTTCACCCGCGTGTGTCGAGGTTCCATCTGACGAAGGAATGCAGTTGTATGTTTATCCGGTTGCTGCCGGCAGTGTGCCGGTTGTGGAATATCTTATCTACGAGGCTTGTTACGATGGCAGTAAGGGGCTTGCAACAAAAAACAGTTATCAGGTACAGGCTGTTGCCTATCAGTGTGCCGGGCTTGTGTGCAATGTCTTTGAGAAATATGATGCGGCGAATGCCTTTTTTAGCTTGGCAGCTGCTTTGTGTAACAATAATAAACAGTAGGATGGCAGTAGTTAATATTTCATTCATTAAAAATGGCGCAGTTTGGGAGACTGTTCCCATAATATCTGTTGGTGGCGACATTAGGGTGCGTGTGCATAAGGCCGGGCCCTATCCTGTCGAGGTGTATGTGAGTATCGACGGGGTAGAGGAGTATCTGTTTCACGATGACTTTGGTATTGATGAAGAGAAGTGCGAGATTACTTTGCTCGGAGTGATGACAGGATTGCACATTAAGTTGTGTTGTCGCAGTGAGTTTGAACTTGTTAAAATACTCGAGGCTTAGAGGTTGTTTAAATTAAAATTTCTATTTACTAAAGTGTTGGGAGTAATGACATTTTTATGAATCTACGGATTTTTTCTGGGATATGTTTGTAGTAACCGGATTCTGAAAAATGTTCGTTTCTCCCTTTTTTTATTATTATGAATATACAGATTGATAAAAAAAGTGTTATTGATGGGGTGCATCGCCAAACAGCACTGCTTGCACTGAAAAAAGAGAATGGTGAGAATATTGCTTACAGCGAGGATGATGATGCGAGGATAGAGCCTTTGTGGATAGCCTCTCTCGATGAATTGTTGCAGTTGTTGTTGCCGTATGCCCGTATGTCGGTTACTGACAATGGTGCCGAGTTTCTACTGTCTCTTCCGGCAAATTGGGACGATGCTCAAAGTGATGCTTTGCAGCAACTTGCGGTGAATTTTGTGGTAACCTCGCTAACGTCACGTTGGCTCGATAATGTCAAGCCCGACTCGGCTATGCTTTTGCGTTCGTTGAATAGTAGTACGGCAAACGCTGTCAGCGAACTGTTGTATGCGAGGAAAAAAGTGGATAGGAGTTGTTTTTGACTTAGAAACTGTTAGAATTTCCGGCAAAAAAGTTGGTTACATTATCGCAAGCTGTACTTGTCTTTTTATGCTCTTTTTTGCCCGTATTTAACGAAAAAAGCGTAGGCCTAATTCATAATAGAGTTTCGGGCTACGCTTTTTTTTATGTATTATTCTTTGTCGAACGACCAGAAAATAATATTATCCTCTGTCAGTGGCTTGCGAATTTTCAGTGTCGCCTCGTGTATGTATTTGCCCTTGTTGTAGAGCAGTACTCTTCCTACTATACTATCGTCGCACCCATCGGGAAGTACATTTATAACCATGCGATGTTTGTTGTTTGATAGTATGTTTCGGCGCTCTGCGAGAAAATCCTGAACAAACCTTAGCTCGTGAAACTTTCTGTGTATACAGTAATACTCGACAAGGTGACTGCACCATGTTTTTTCTCTTCTGAAAAGTTTGTCGCGCAAATATTCATACCATTCGAGACATTTTTCGATAAGTCGCTCACTCAACGATGCTTTTTTGCATAATTCTTTTTCATTCATAATGGTTGTCGATATAATTTTACTTATGTTTGTTTTGTTATTTTCGCTTTTTATAGTAAGTTTGTGCAAATGTAAAGACGAAACAGACTATATAGGTTGCAGAATTATCACTTTCCGTGTACAAATATAATTCCTAAATTAGGAAATTGTATGCAATATTTAGCCAAATTTGGCTATTTGTAATCAGTCTAAATAAAGACGGGTTTTTCTGTATGGTTTATTGCGTTGATTATAAACTTTAAAATAGGGGTGTGAACCTCCTTGGTGTAAAAGTTTGCAAAATGGAATTGATAAAAAAGCGTATATTAATTTTACTGTCCGATAAAGCTCTCAATGTAAGTAGGGCAAGTGTGGTACTTGAAATGCCTCAACGGACTCTTAACAGACAGTTGAACGAAGGTGGCAATGTCTCAATGGAACTTATATGCGCTATAAATAAATATTTTCCCGAAGTTTCTATCGAATGGATTCTAAATGGTAAGGGAACTATGTATAGAGAGTGTGGTAATATGTTGGATTCCAATCAGAGTGTTTCGCCATATTACAATTCTATTACAGTAAGTGCCGGTGTACGCGATGTTGTTAATGACGATTGCGAATTATCTGATACTTT